>CAMYAU010000026.1 GCA_947253735.1 uncultured Varibaculum sp.
TCTCGGCACGCTTCTCTGCAACCAATACCAGCTGTCGAAACCGATCGACCCCTATGAAGTTAAAAAACAACTGGCGTAAACGCCGCCTTTAATTCTCAAAGATTTTTCCCCAATAGTCAATACTTACGGTGATACTTCCTGTTTCGCGCTCAGCAAATATCTGTGTTAGCACCTATTAAAACCTTAGGTATGCAAGCATTTTTGCCTCATTAGTCGCTAAGATGGGGAATATGCAAATGCGTAACGGCTTATCAGATCCAGACGGCGTTCAGAGTGAGGGCGGCCTAGGAGTTCTAGAGCGTCCAGAAACTCGCCACCAAGAACCCGGTGACAAAGACCGTTACGCGCATTATGTCTCGGCGCATCGCCTGGCGGCTTCACGCCTGACCGGACAGCCGGTGGTGGCCCTTTGCGGCAAGGTCTGGGTGCCTACTCGCGAGGTACAAAATCATCCGATCTGTCCACGTTGCGTAGAAATTAAAAAGGAAATGGATGCCTCCGGCGGGCCGGATTGGCCATTCCGTGGCCCGGGGGGATCGCGCTAATAGTTACCTAACTGGGGTGAGGACGTGAAATAAGACTGTGCTCCGTGGGGCACGGCCTAGCATACACGGCTAGCCTACTAGCGGTCGCACCCGACCTATTTCCCTCAGAAACAGGTAAAACTTACCTTAACGGCGGGCCTCAGGTTTGCTGCTAGGAGCCTCGACTTCGTCCTCGCGATCAGTTAAATCAATAATCTCGGTGGGGATAGCCGCCTCTCCCGCTGACAGTCTCCAACCCTGGTAGGGGAGTTCATTGCGAGCCTGTACGTGGTGGTCTTGAGCATCCTGCAAAGCTTGTTTGCCCATATAGCGCCGGTTGGGTTCGCCATTAGTAACTAAATCCACCAGCAGAGGACGGGCATTACGGCAAGCGAACTCCGCCTCGGCCTGTTCTGCATTATCTGCCACCACCACCAATTCGGCGTTGGCGTAGCCGTCCTCGCCGCGAGCGCGGCCTGCGAACTTGCGTCCCCCCAAAGTAGATTTCGAGGTTGAGCGTTTCGCAACATCGTGAATTGAGCCATCCTCATTGACTCGCTGCACCAGTTTATAAACCAAAGCGGCAGTCGGAATTCCGGAACCAGTTACCATTTTGGTGCCCACTCCATAGGAATCAACCGGAGCGGCACCAAGGGCGGCAATCGCGTATTCGTCCAGGTCATTGGTGACTGTAATCTTGGTGCTTTTCGCATCCAA
Source organism: uncultured Varibaculum sp. (assembly GCA_947253735.1). Taxonomy (GTDB): domain Bacteria; phylum Actinomycetota; class Actinomycetes; order Actinomycetales; family Actinomycetaceae; genus Varibaculum. The sequence goes on from CAMYAU010000026.1 coordinate 1,242, forward strand.
AGAATCTAGCAACGCTCTAACTTTGAATGCCTCGGCCACTAAGTCTCCAGAATCCAAACGGACGCATCCTAGTTCTCCGCCAGCTTCGCGTGCTAGTTTTACCCCGCGTTCGACCGCGCGCGGAACATCATAGGTGTCCACTAGTAAGGTAGTGCCCGGTCCCAGGTTAGCCAGTTGCGCCCGGAAGGCGTCCTCTTCACTGTCGTGAATCAAAGTGAATGAGTGGGCCGCGGTCCCGATAGTAGGGATTCCGTAACGTTTACCGGCCTCTAGACAAGAAGTTCCTCTAAAACCGGCAATATAGGAGGCACGCGCGGCAGAAACTGCGCTGCGTTCATGGGTGCGTCGCGCTCCCATATCTACACACGGTCTTCCGTGCGCGGCGATAGTCATCCGCGAGGCCGCGCTGGCGACCGCGCAGTCGTGATTTAGGATCGAAAGTAGCAGGGTTTCTAATAAAACACACTCGGAGAAAGTGCCCTCTACTTGCAGCAGGGGAGAGGACTCGAAATAACATTCCCCTTCGGTATAGCCGCGAATATTGCCGTGGAATCTGTAGGATTTCAAATAATCCAGGCAGTCATCGGAAACTATTTTTTCCCGTGACAGATAGTCGATCTCTTCAGCAGAAAACTCAAAACGTTCTAGCGCCTCAATAATGCGGGCATTGCCAGCCATTACTCCGAAACGGCGCGCCGCCGGCAGACGGCGGCCGAATAGTTCAAAGATAGCTCCCCGATTCCAGGTGCCTGATTGTAGAGCAGCATCTACCATGGTCAGCTCGTACATGTCCGTTAGCAATGAAGTGGTCTGTGAAGAACTCATATTTTTAGCATACTCAAAAATGGCTGATAATCCAGTTTTCGACTCACGGGCGAAAACAAAAAAGGTTAAATCAAAATCGTCGCGGAAAAAATACGCTTTCAAAACCCTCCATTCCCTGGATCTTCCTAATACCCTGGAAACATGGTTAATGATCTGGTCTCTGACCCGGGTACCCCCGCGTACTCTGGCCGCACCCGCCTGGGACGATGGCGGGTCGTGATTTCATGGGACCCAGTTAACCAGCCACGATATGTGGAAAGAGTTTTAGCACACCAGTTTTCAATGTCGCGAGAAAAAGCCAGACGTACGCGGCTGGAGATCTTTAACCAGGGGCAAACTGAAGTTGCCGTGGGCACGCGCGAACGAATGGAAGCCTTGGTTCAGGCACTGCACAGCTATGGGTTACGTGCCACGCTGGGCGGACCGGATTGGCAATGAACAGCTTCCGCCCTGTTCCCGGGGGATGGGAATGTTCGATTGGGGAAGTTGAGCGTGACCTCTTTCTAAAAGCTATTTGTGAAGTACGTGCCCTGCTTGACCCTCCGGTGTTACCTTTTGAGATTACTAACGTGCTCGGAGATAGCGAGGAAGACCTCGCCAACACTGATGTTCACTTGGAGAATGCCTCATTGGATCGGCTGCTGCCGCCAGGATCAGTCGATAAGAAAACCGCACAAACTATGCGGGAGTTGACTGATTCTCAATTGCGCACCGAAAAATCTGAGCGCCTTGATCGTCTATATCGTTTGCTTTCTTCGCAAACTGGCCCGATGATCGTGATTCAGGCTGGACAAGAGTGGGATTGGCTCGGTGGAACAAATGATGTGCGTCTGGCCATATCGGGCAAACTTAATCCGGAAGTTAATTCCGAAGGCTCACCAAAATTCTCGCCAGAATCTGTGCAGGTAGCACCGAAAACTAGAGATGAAAAGTTTGAGGAAGTTCTGGTGTCTTCTTTCTATGATTGGCTCTCTGGGTGGCAAGATTCACTATTGCAGGCGATAGATTGCTGGCCTTGCCCTAGTTAGGCTGTTTTTGTGACTAATGAATCGGCTATTGGTATTTTCGACTCGGGAGTCGGTGGCTTAACGGTTGCGCGTGCAGTTTTAGATGTATTGCCGCGCGAAGAAATTTGTTACGTAGGGGATACCGCCCATACTCCCTATGGGGAAAAAGAACTAGAAACCGTGCGGGGATATTCATTATCGATTATGGATTCCCTGGTGGAGTCGGGCGTAAAAATGTTGGTGATTGCCTGTAATACTGCCTCGTGTGCGGTTTTGGATCAGGCGCGGCTTCGGTATCAAGAAGAACAGGGAATTCCCGTAGTTGAAGTGGTGCAACCGGCAGTCGAACAAGCGGCGACCCGTTCTCGTAACGGCAAGATCGGAGTAATCGGCACCCGTGCCACGATCGAATCTGGGGTTTATCAGCGTAAACTCTCGCGCATGGGGGCGGAAGTGTTCACCCAAGCCTGTCCACGTTTTGTAGAGTTCGCAGAGGCAGGGATCACTGCTTCCCAGGAACTATTCGATGTTACCGAACAATATTTGACCCCCTTAAAGGCGGCGGGAATAGATACTTTAGTTCTTGGTTGTACTCACTACCCGCTACTTGAAGGTCCCATCTCTTATTTCATGGGAGAAAACGTGTCTTTGATTTCTTCGTCTTCGGCAGCGGCGCGAAAAGTTTATGGCGAACTGGTGGGAGCAAAAATGTTGCGTCCCTTCGGGGCAGAAAAAGCCGAGCATCATTTTATTTGTACCGAAGCTAAGGATTCTTTTACCGCGCTTGCCTCTCGAATCATGGGGGCAAACTTTAACGGAATCAAAGAGGAGGCTATCAGCTAAATGATCCTGACAGTGGTAGGGGCAACCGGCTCTATGTCCGGACCGGTCTCCCCGGCATCATGCTATCTTTTGCAGGCGGAAGGAACCGACTCTCTGGGGCTTCCTCACACCTATTCGGTGGTTTTTGACTTAGGTCCAGGCTCCTTCGGACAGCTGTGGAACTATACCGATCCCACTAAACTGGATGCGGTAGTGCTCTCACATCTGCATGCTGATCACTGCTCGGATATTGTTTCTATGCAGGTACATCGGCGCTGGCATCCGCGAGGTGCCCTCGGCCCTATTCCGGTTTTTGCCCCCAAAGGGATAAAGGATCGGGTACGTGGCTTAGATGGTTTTAGTCCGCGCGATGATTTCAGTTCTGAGTTTGAGTTCCACCATATAAAGCAAGGACAAGAGTTCACTATTGGTCCTTTGCTAATTACGCCTTTTGCGGCCTGGCACTCGGTTCCCGCTTTTTCTTTCCGGGTGCTGGGTCCCGGTAAAAATGGCCAGGCAGTTTTCGCTTATTCGGGTGACTCCGATGAGTGTGACACGTTGGTGCAAGCTGCCGCCAACTCGGATTTATTTCTCTCTGAATGTGGCTTTACCAGGGAAGACGAAGTTCGTGGTATCCATATGTCGGGGGAGCGTGCCGGTCGGGTAGCGCAAAACTCGGGAACCAAGAAACTGGTGCTTACCCATATTCAGCCTTGGACTGATCCGGAAGTTCCACTTAAGGAAGCGAAAACTACCTGGCGAGGCGAATTAGAAATCGCTCGCTCGGGGATGCGTTTCGAACTTTAAGTTTCGTGTTTAAGTAACGAGACTAGGGACGTGCTTGATCAGGAGTAACGTTTCCTCCTAGCTCGATAGTGGCTGCGATCGCGGGGGCGAGGGAGCGGAAGGCTTTACCCCGATGCGACAGGGCGTTCTTCTCTTCCGGGGTTAACTCTGCGTTAGAGCACTCTTGTCCTTCGGCTAAGAAAATCGGGTCATAGCCAAAGCCCCCATCACCGCGCGGAGCGCTAAGCAGCTTTCCACTCATTTTTCCGAGGCAGTGTCGCTCTAAACCTGCTGGCGACACCAGTACCGCCGCGCACACGAAACTGGCGCCGCGATTTTCTGCAGGCACATCCGCCAATTGGTTCAACAGTAGCTCTAAGTTCGCACGGTCATCTCCGTGATGTCCACACCAACGGGCAGAGAAAATCCCAGGGGCACCCCCTAAAATATCTACGCATAATCCCGAGTCATCGGCAACTGTCGGCAAACCGGTTATTTGCGCAACTAAACGAGCTTTGATCAGTGCGTTTTCGGTAAAACTTACGCCGTCCTCAACCGGTTCTTCGATCCCTAATCCTGCGGCCCCTACGATCATTTCTGAGGAAAAACCAGGGATTAGAGGAGAGAGGATTTCAGCAAGCTCGCGTACCTTATGAGGATTGTGGGTCGCGAGGATTAAACGCGCGCTGGCAGGTACTTTCACGATAGGGCCTCTGCTTGGATGCGGGAAATTTCCTGGATGCCTTTATCTGCCAAATCCAGGAGCTGATTCAATTGAGAACGATCATAGGGTTCGCCCTCGGCGGTGCCTTGAATTTCGACAAACTTGCCCGAACCGGTCGCCACGATATTCATATCAACATCGGCACGCGAATCCTCTTCATAAGGTAGATCTAGCAGGGGGTTTCCCTCAATAAACCCTACCGAGACCGCACATAAAGAATCCGAGAGTACCTTTCCGGGACGAATCCATCCTTTTTCTTGTCCCACTTTGATCGCATCCACCAGGGCAATATAGGCGCCGGTAATCGAGGTAGTGCGGGTGCCGCCATCCGCAGATAATACGTCACAGTCCAGCACAATGGTGTTTTCCCCCAGAGCACTCATATCCACTACGGCTCGCAAAGAACGGCCAATTAAACGAGAAATCTCATGGGTGCGGCCTCCGATTTTTCCCCGCACTGATTCGCGTCCAGAACGTGTGGCGGTGGCGCGCGGCAACATCGCATATTCGGCAGTTACCCATCCCAATCCGGAATCTTGCCGCCAACGCGGTACTCCTTGGGTTAGGGAGGCATTGCAGAGGACGCGGGTATTTCCGCAGTCAATCAGGACTGACCCTTCGGCTTGCTTTGCCCATCCGCGGGTAATCTTTAGCGGGCGCATCTGGTCAAAAGCGCGCCCATCGGCACGCACAAATCTTTCTTTACTCACGCTACTGATTATAGAGGACCGTTGTTTTGGAGCATATGAGCGACAAGACATGGGGCATTTGGGTAGCTCAGATAAAGGCGAGCAGGGGGGATGCAGCAAGTTTCACCTTGGGGGAAAGCGTTGGCAATGACCTTAGGGACTGCATGCTAGCTTTCCTAGCTATCCGCCCGTTTGAGCGTCGATGCTGGGCGGCCTTGAATTTGGAATAGGAAAGTTTTTAGTTCTCCGCCTGCCGTCTGAGCTTAAAACGGATAGGTTAGATTATATGGATAGTCCTGCACTTTCGCGTTACCGTATTGATCTAGATACTGGCTGCCGCCAGTTCGTACATGTACCTAGCTTGCTGCGAGAAGGTGGGACGGAAGTTTTCGCGGTCTCGGATCGGCGTCGGGTGCTATTGCCGCTAACTGCCGGAGTTAAGGTCGGTCCCGAGATGCCGGCTTCCCGTTCCCATATCCTTGCCCCCTTAGGTACCGGCAATCTTTTTCGGTTGTCTGGAGCGCAGCGGCAAGTGCTAGGGCAAATCCAGTCCTGGGACGAGCGCTACCAAGCTGGCAAAGCCTGGTATTTAGGTAGAACTGGCGCTAGCTGTCGCGTTGCTCTATTTATTACTGATGATGAACTGGCTAGGATAGCTGAGCACAGTGAAATCTCCCTGGGACTGATTCCTCTTCGCCAGGTGGGAGCGTTTTTGAATGGCGAGGATGCGGCGATCGCTACCCATGCTACTTGCCTGGCGGTATGGCACTGGGAGACTAACTATTGTTCGCGTTGCGGTACGCGAATAGAGGTCGCGGCTGCTGGCTGGGAATTACATTGTCCTCGGTGCAGCGGTATTGTCTATCCCCGGCAAGACCCCTCGGTTATCGTGGCTATCTGTGACGACTCTGAGCGTTTACTGCTAGCCCACAACATCTCCTGGCAGAGCGATTTTTATTCGGTGATTGCCGGATATGTAGAAGCTGGGGAATCTTTAGAGGGGGCAGTTCACCGTGAAGTAGGAGAAGAGGTCGGGCTCGAGGTTGATGAAGTCCGTTATCTTACCTCTCAACCTTGGCCCTATCCCCGCTCGCTGATGTTGGGATTTTCTGCTCGTTCCCGCACCCCCTATTTTATTCTGGATGAAACTGAGATTGACCGGGCTCTATGGGTAAGTCGCTCTGAGTTTTCCCAGCTGGTAGCCAGTAAAGAAATCAGTCCTCCCGGGCCGTCCACAATTGCCTCCAACTTGATTGCAAACTGGTTGGGGCATCCGATTATTCGCCCGGAGACCAATAACCTTTAAGCTGATTTACGTGGAGCACGCAGAAGAACTTTTAAAACATTTAGACCCAGATCAGGCGGAGGCTGCTCGGGCTTTACGTGGCCCCGTGTGTATTAGGGCGGGTGCGGGTACCGGCAAGACTAGGGCAATCACCTATCGGATAGCCTATGGGGTGCGTACCCGGGTGTATCATCCCTACTCGGTTTTAGCGGTGACTTTCACGGTGCGGGCGGCCGCAGAAATGGGGGTACGCTTGCGACAATTAGGGGTAGAGGGGGTGCAGGCACGTACTTTCCACTCGGCTGCTTTGCGGCAACTCAGATATTTTTGGCCCACCGCTATCGGCGGGCAAATACCGAAACTAATAGAGAATAAATCTTCGCTGGTAGGAGCGGTAGCTTCCCGCTTGGGACTTCCTAAAGATCGCGCGGCGGTACGTGACTATTGCGCAGGGATCGAAACGGCAGCGGTCAGTATGGTTTCCCCCGATGATTATGGAAACTGGGCAAAAAGTGGAGGCATGCAACCTCCGGCCGGGATTTCCACTTACGATATGGCCGATATCCTACGCGGATACGGCGAGGCTAAAAGAGAGCGTTCCGTAATAGATTTCGAGGATGTACTGGCCTTGACCTGCGGGATGATCGAGGATCGTCCTGATATCGCCCAGCAGATTCGCTCCCAATATCGTTTTTTTGTGGTTGATGAATATCAAGATATTTCTCCGTTGCAAAAGCATCTTTTAGATCTGTGGCTAGGGCCGGGAAATCGGGATCTTTGCGTGGTGGGGGACGCGGCGCAAACAATTTATTCTTTCGCCGGCGCTACCCCGAATTATTTGCTGAACTTTGCGCAGGAATATCCCGGGGCCCACACGGTTACACTCTCCCGGGATTATCGCTCCACCCCGCAGATAGTATCTTTGGCGAATAGCCTAGTTAACCGGGATAAACAAACTAAGAAACAGGCAGTTAAACTCACTTCGATGCGCGAGTCCGGCCGGGCAGTACGTTTTGATCGTTACTCGGATGACGAGGCCGAGGCCGAGGCGATCGCGAAAATGATTAAGGAACGGATCGCAGCGGGCACGCCTGCTAGTAACATTGCGGTTCTGTTCCGTACAAATGCTCAGTCCAGCATGTTTGAGGCGGCTTTAGCCCATCAAGAGGTGAAATATTGTGTACGCGGGGCTGAAGGTTTTTTCAAACGCCCGGAAGTCTCCACTCTGGTAAAACAAGCAAGTGTGATTGCCCGTCGTGGAGCGCAGGGAGATATCGGGGAAATCGTGACCGAACTAGCCCGCCCTCTGGGGTGGTCGGCGCAGGCGCCCGCTACCCAAGGAGCAATCTTGGAGCGTTGGGAGGCGTTAAATACCTTAGTAGCGCAAGCGCAGTTGCGGCAGGCAGCGGGGATGACGCTGTCTTCCTTAGTGCAAGAATGGCAAGAGCTTGCCCAGGCGCAACTTGATCCTTCCGGGGGAGGAGTCACTTTGGCTTCTGTACATTCCGCCAAAGGTTTGGAATGGAAAATCGTCTTTTTGGCGGGAGTTAGCGAGGGTCTTCTGCCGATTACCCAAGCTAAGTCGAATCAGGGACTGACCGAAGAGCGACGCCTAGCCTACGTAGCAGTAACCCGAGCTCGCGACGAACTTTTTGTCAGTTATGCTGCGAAACGGTCCTTGGATCGCAAGGCTACCCGTTCCTGTTCGAGGTTTTTTTCTCCGGTCTGGCCGCGGGAGGAATCTGCGGTTAAAACCGTGCGTACCCCCAGTAGTCGCCAGGACACTAAACAATTTTTGCAGCAAGCTAGCCATGAAGAACAAGAACGTTTTGAACGTTTGCGTCTGTGGCGGCTAGAAGTATCCCAAGGGCAGGGGAAACCGGCATATACCGTGCTTTCCGATACTACCTTGCGAGATATTGCTACTGCTGTTCCTCAGACTCTCAAACAACTATCTTTGCTAAGAGGCATCGGCCCGGTTAAGTTGGAAAGATTCGGGCCAGCAATTTTAAAAATATTGCGAGGAGCAGATCCGGTAGAAGCGGCTAAGGAAAATTTACAGGACTTGACTGATTAGGTTTTCACACATCCGCACTGGGGATGGGGTTGCCATTGCCGAACCTGAGGCAGGGGATCGGCGGGATTAAAAATCCAAGATGCACCGGTCAGGGAGATGGGCAGACCAGACAGATAATTCAGTATTTCTCGCACCGCAAAGGCACTGGCATATTCGGCTAGCGCAGTGTCGACCATTACCGGGTCGGTACAGGCAAGTTGGGCAGCTAGCTGGGGCCACTCGGGATCGGCTTCGCGTTTAGCGAGATACTGACAGTGTAGGCAACAGGTGCGCCCCGGGATAAACATAGGGCCGACTTCTATCTCAGTTTCTCGCTTGATAATAGGTAGATGCGGCAGATCTTTCTTAATACAGGCCTGCGCCCATGACGGATTAGTCAGGTAAGAATTGATTGCTACTTCGATACTCACCGGTTGGTTGGGGAGCTGCTTATTTACTCCCAAGAGCAAAGGGGCCACGTCTTGCCGGACAGCTCCTAGATATTCGTCTTTATAAACACATAGATCCCGGGTTTTTACTTGGCTCTGATCGCGTAAAACAAAGGATTTAATCCCGCAGGCAATCAACTTTCGAGTTAATGTGATTCCCAAAGGACCCAGACCGCTAATGCCCACTAGGGCTTGCTCTCGGGTTTTGATGGGAGCATCCGATCCATAGAGGTGAAAAGCGCATGCCCGATCTCCATCTGGTATCTGCTGTTTAGCAGTTAGACCTCCATCGGTAAGCATCTGGAGAATATCCCTAATTTCTTTTTTATGTTCTGGAAAACGGCGTTCCAAATGGGAGTTATACCATTTTTGTTTTTCAAATAGCCATTTGAGAATAGCGATATGAACTGGGGTGAGTCCTTTAACTAGGAAACCATTACGGGTGCCGGTACCAAATTGTGCCTGCCCCTGGGAACGAAGAAGCATTACCGATCCGTTGATCAATCTCATGCTTACAGCATTCCAGCTGGGAAAATGCTGACACTAGAGTGAGCTTAAAACTGTGGATATTTGCTTTTTAAGCTCTAATTACCTGTATCAGCAGACGGGGAATCGTTTTCTGGATAATCGTCCCCCTGGTTTTGACCCTGACCTTGTTGGTCTTCATCAGTGCTTCCTACTAACCGATCTCCCTGCGAATCTATTTCGGGAGTAAGGCCTTGAGCCCATCCCAAAGTGCCCGAAAGTAGAGAATCTAAATCTTGATCTACCTGGTCTTTTTCGGGTTCTTTCCCGCTTTGGGTAACAAAGTTCTCGGGATCGGTTAAATCCTGCAGGGTAGGAATCATATCTGGATGCGACCAGAGCTGATCGCGCTGGTGCATGCCGCGCTCACTCAGCAATAGTGACCACAGGGAAGCAGCTTGCCGCGAATACTTCGGACTCAGTTCCATCCCGATCAGTGGCTTTAGGACTTTTTCTATTGGAGAAGTAGTCGCCCGGCGTCGGCGCATCAACTCGCGTAACTGGATCACGTGCTCCAAATTAGGCATACAGGCGCGCGTAGACACCTCATCGACCCAGCCTTCAATCAGTGCCAATACGGTTTGCAAATCTTCCATTGCCTGTCGCTGGGTAGCAGTTTCCTCGGTAGCGAAAATATCTACCGGTAGGCCCAAGCCCAAATTGGTGGGATCAAATTTGCCTAGGGGCAGGCCGATTAACCCTTCTTGGTCTCCGAATTGTTCTTGTAGGCGGTCTTGTAGATCGCGTACTGATCGGTCAATAGCCTCCGGATCGATCCGGATTTCTTGTGCATAGCGGGCAATCAGCTGTGATAGCTTGTGACGCAACCAAGGTACGGAATGGAAAAGACGTGCATGGGCGGCCTCGCGTACGGCCAGATATTGGCCGATTTCTTCCTCGGTGATCTCTAAATCCTGGGCGAAGTTCGCGATATTTACCGGTACCAGCCCCATGATTTGTTCTTTAGCGAGGGGAATTCCAATATCGGTGGAACCAAAAGCTGCCTGGGCGATCTGTCCCATGGCTTGTCCGATCTGCACCGCGAATAACCCGGCGGCCAAGTTCTTGAGTAGAGAATCAGGATCCATGGGGCCGAGAATCTGGCCTACCCCGGGGATCGCAGCCGAAGCTTTCATCTCTTCTGGATCGATTCCTTGCCGCTCGAATTGTTCCTCGATGGCCTCGGTAAATGCCCGCACCACATTAGCAATCACCGGCTCGGTTAGACGTTGCCAGGCAGGTAAAGTCGCCTGGATCCATTCCCTGGGTGTCCACGCTATCCGTTCGCTAGTGATTGGGGTCAAAGTGGTTACGGTGTCTAGCCACAAATCCGCTACCGAAAGTTGCTCGCGGATTTTTTGTGCCTGGGCAGCGCTAGTGGGAGGGCAGCTGGGGAGATGCGAAGCAGCAACTTCGGTGGCAGCCTCCCAGTTCACGGCGCTTTCTCTGGGGGTGAAGAATTGTTTAAGCTGGTTGGCCCCGAAGTGAGCACCGCCGGGGAAGGGAAAAGGCATCGCACCTTTGGCTAGCTCTTCGGGGTTGATTCCATTTGCCTGTAACTGGCGGAAAGCGTCTTCAGCACCCTCTTCCCCGATTATTTCTTTGAGTATCTCAAACCATTCCGGTCGCTGCTGGCCGCCGTTTTGATCCTCCAAGAGCTGCACACCCCCCAAAAAATAGACTACTGTTTCTAAGGGTATCGGTATTGGAGGCTGGGGACTAGGTAAGCGAGCCAGTTTCGCCTTGGGCAAAGCCGATTTTTTAGCTTCAGGAGGGAGAACGCGTGGCGGGTAAACGCTCGGAAAAGTCTCGCCGACAGGGACGTCTCGGAAAGGCCCTGATCGCATTATCTTTGATCGGTTTCCTAGTTCTGGGTTTCGGGGTACGGGCTCCCTATATAATCGAATCTCCCGGCCCTACTTTTAACGTTTTGGGTTCCCAATCTGGCCATGGGGAGATTATTCAAGTTAAAGGAGCTAAAACTTATCCCACCCAGGGGCAGCTGCGAATGGTGACGGTCTCTATGCGGGGAGGCCCGGGAAGTCATGTGACTTACGGGGAACTTCTACTTGCTAAATTCCGTTCATATAACGAGGTGATACCGGAATCTGAGGTTTATCCAGCGGGGGCGACAGCGCAACAGGTACAGCAGGTCTCTCAGGCCCAAATGGAAGATTCCCAGTTGAGCGCGAAAGTGGCGGCGTTGAGTGAACTTGGGTACCAGATTCCGGCGAAATTTAAAGTTACCGGCGTGGGCGAAGACTCTGATTTCGCGGGAAAGCTTAAAGAAAACGATATTTTACAAGCGGTTACGTTCCAGGGAAAGACTCAGGAATTAAAACAGGCCAGTGCGCTTTTCAATATTTTGGAGGGCGTGCCGGCGGGCACTAGTTTAACTTTCAGTGTGCAGCGGGCAGATAAAAATCTGGAAGTTAGGGGGAAAACCCGTAAACCTAGCGATGGGCGAAAAGGCTCCCAGTTGGGAATCTATCTAGATCCCCAAGCGAAACTACCGGTGGATATTAAAATCGCCCTCCAAGAAGTGGGAGGCCCCTCGGCGGGAACCATGTTTGCACTGGGAATCATAGACCGCATGACCGGGCAGTCTTTGACCGGTGGAAAAGAGATAGCGGGAACCGGAGCTATTTCCTACGGGGGACAGGTACTGGCGATTTCCGGGATTCCCCAAAAGATGGCAGGAGCAAAAAAAGATGGTGCTCAATGGTTTTTGATGCCTAAAGCTAATTGTTCTGAGGTCGTGCCAATGAAGGGGATCCGTCCGGTTCCGGTACAAGATCTGCAGCAGGCGCGGAAAATCAGCACGCAAATCGCGGCTAATGATTTTAAGAATCTGCCCCGTTGCCCGGCTCGCTAGCTAGCTCCGCTAGTTCCTCGTCGCTAACCAGCATGGCTTTTAACACTTCCAGCAGTTCGGGGACGATATTTTCGCCCTGAGCAACCATCTCGTCGCTATCTTCGGCGCGGGCGCGGCTCGCGCACCAAGTGTTGCCATCACGGGTGGCCGCGGCCACTATCCGCACGTCCTGGCGGGAAGGGTGCGAAAGTAAGAATTTTTCGCGCTCTTTGGGATCCGTAGGTGCTTCGGCATCGGCTTGCGGGGATACCAGGAAACGTTCCATAGAAACTGCAACTCCTGCCACATCCTCGCCAAAAACTAGATGCCCCAAAGTGTCCATTAAATCTGCAGGAGGCAAATGGTCTTGGAGGACGGCAGTGAGGTGGAGCGGGTTTTCGGATAATGCTGCGCGTAGTTGCTTAGCTTGGGTCGGTTCCATTTCTGCTTCGAGCTGCGGAAAAATCGACTGGGTATAAACCAAGGCGAAAAGGCTAGGGGATTTATCCCATCCCAGCTGGGCTACGTCTTTTTCTAAGGAGGAAACCGCTAGACGCAACGATAGGTCCGCGGCAGATAAATCCGGTGAAGTAGTCATGGTGTTATGTTGCCATCTTCTGAAGCTTAGCGGCTAGTTATCCACCTCGGGGTGAGTAAAAAGCGCAAACGTGAAAGAATGCGTTAAGGCAGATATTGAGCAGTATCCGGAGGAACTCGTGAGTAACGATTTATTTGGAAATCTTGGTTTCGGAGGAGGCAAAGGTGGAGGCTTTCCCGGCTTTCCCGGTGGATTTGGCGCTGGTAGAGGCGATGGAAAAGGTCGCGGCAGCTCTGGTGGAGCAGGCCGCGGCGCAAACCTGCCATTACCAAAAATAAAATTCAAAAAACCGGGGCCATTGGGTATCGCTATTGGCGTAATCGTAGCGCTAGTAGTGGTGCTTTTGGTGGCCTCGCAGGTGTGGACCGAGATTCTCTGGTATCGCCAGACCGGGTATTTGCGAGTGTTGCTTACCCAGTGGATTGCTGCTGGGGGCATGTTTGTTCTCGCTTTTCTTATTGCTTGGGCGCTTTTAGCTATCAATTTGCAGATTGCCTATCGCAACCGTCCACAAATGGGAACTATTGCTGCATCAATTAGGTCTTACCGCTCCAGCATTACCCGGCATCCCCGGGTAATTTTTCTGGGCATCCCTGCCCTGATAGCTCTGTTCTTGGCAACGGGGATGGCTTCCAATTGGCGCCAGGCGCTGGTTGCGATTACCGGGGGTTCTTTTGGTAAAAAGGATCCGCAATTCGGTTTTGATATTTCCTTCTTTGTCTTCCGCTTGCCGTTAATCGATATGGCGGTAACTTTCCTGCTTACTTTGTTGGGAATTTCTTTGGTGGCCTGCTTAATCGCTTACTACTTATTGGGATCGATGACGGTGACTCCCAAGGCAAAGGCTACTCGAGGTGCCCGTATCCATATGGGGATATTGCTTGCTATTTCCTCGGTAATGGTTGGTGTTACCTACGTTATTGACCGTTGGACCATGGTCTATGGGCAAAACTCGCCGACCGATGGGGCTATGTATACCGATGTGCACGCGATTATTCCGGCACGCACGATTTTGGCGGTTATCGCTTTGATTGTGGCGGCTCTGTTCGTATTCGCAGCTTTTAGAGGTGGCTGGTATCTGCCAGCAGCGGGCATTGCGGTAACCGTGGTTTCTGCCCTGGTAATCGGGGTTGGCTATCCGTTCATTATCCAGCAGTTCCGGGTGCGCCCTAACGAGCGGGAGCTGGAAAGCCAATATATTGACCGCAATATCAAGGCCACTTTGGATGCGTTTGGAATGAAAGATTTGGATCTGATTTCCTATGATCAGGTCACTAATGAAGCCAGCGCTAACCAGCTACGTCAGGATGCGGACTCTACTCAACAGATCCGTCTACTTGATCCGGAAGTTATTTCTCCGGCAGTGCGGCAGATGAAACAGTCACGTCCTTACTATTCTTTCCCGGATCAGTTCGCGGTTGACCGCTATAACTTCCCAGGTAAAGACGGGAAGATGGAAAAGCGGGACACCGTGATCGCGGTGCGCGATATTAACTTGAATGGTTTGGCTAATTCCCAACGTAACTGGGTAAATGACCACACAGTTTACACTCACGGTTTCGGGGTAGTGGCCGCCTATGGTAACCAGGTAACCTCCGAGGGGCTGCCCTCCTATTGGGAATCCTCCCTGTCGGCTAAGGAATATGGGGAAATCGGAGACTATGAGAAACGTATTTATTTCTCGCAGGCATCCCCGCTGTATTCCATTGTGGGTGCTCCCAAGGGGTCTGATCCTAAAGAGTTGGATTACCAGGACGCCAAGAATAACCAGCAGGTTTACACCACTTTCGATGGTGACGGCGGCCCTCAGGTTGGAAACTTCTTAAACAAGGTGCTTTATGCCTTGAAGTTCCGCTCTACTGACCTGTTCTTCTCTGACCAGATCAACAGCAAGTCGCAGATTC
>CAMYAU010000027.1 GCA_947253735.1 uncultured Varibaculum sp.
AGCTTTACCAGCAGGATTGCTCTGTGGATCCACTTCGATTGCTGCCTACCTATGGCTGGGGCGTACGGAGGCCGCTACCTCGGCGGCCACTATTGTGCTGGCAATCGGGGCATTGGGGCTATTGGGTATCCTCTCGCAGCCGCTGCGCAGTTGGAGGGGCGGCCTAGTTATAGCCATGATCACCCTAGTGATAGCGGCAATTACGGTGCCGGTGGTGCGAAACTTCTTCGCCCTAGAGATCTTATCCCTATCACAATGGCTGGTAGTTGCCATTTGCGGTCTGTTTTCTCTTTTCGGGTTGGCGATTATCGGCAGCAGATGGGAACGGCGCCACTGGCCGGACCACGGTTCGGGGCTGCGGCTAAAACACGATAGAATGGGAAAGTAAATCCGGAAGGGGAGTACTTCCATTAACAGGCCAGTCGTCATCACGGCAAACTTGCCCGGCTGGTTCGGCCTGAAAAGGCGGAAGAAGACCTGAGCATAAACAACGCCAACGAAATGGAGAAAACTGCATGGGTCTGATGCCTGCGCTGAACGCCGTCCCCGGACATGAAGTGATTCACTGGTGGAACTGGCTGCTATTAGCCATAATTATTCTGACGCTGCTGATTATCGATTTTCGTGGACACGTCAGTAAAGCTCATGAACCCACCATTAAAGAGGCCGCCATCTGGTCAGGTATCTATATGGCAATTGCTGCGGCCTTCGGCCTGGTGGTGTGGCTGCAATGGGATCTGAATCTAGCCGCACAGTACTGGGCAGGCTGGATCACCGAATGGTCACTTTCTCTGGATAACCTATTTGTTTTCATCATTATCTTGAACGGGTTTAAAGTTCCGCGTATTTATCAGCAAAAAGTAATCATGCTGGGGATCGTGATCTCGATGGTGCTACGTCTGGCGTTTATCCTAATAGGTGCAGCTTTAATAAACGAGTTTGCCTGGATTTTTTATCTGTTTGGACTGTTCTTGATCTACACCGCGATTAGCCAAGCTAGAGAAGGTATTACCAGCGAAGAGGCGAGTGAGTCTAGCGAGGGGTATCAGGAAAACAAATTCACCTCGCTGGTACGTCGGGTGCTGCCAGTTTCTGAAGGCTTCCGGGAAGCGAAGCTGCTTTATCGCCACCGCGGAAAAACCTATGTAACTCCCATGTTTCTGGTAATCATCGCGATAGGCTCTGCGGATCTAATGTTTGCCTTTGACTCCATTCCCGCGATCTTTGGGCTAACGAAGCATCCGTTTATCGTGTTTGCGGCTACTGCCTTTTCCTTGATGGGACTGCGACAGTTGTTCTTCCTAATAGACGGGCTGCTAGAACGTCTGGCATTCCTACATTACGGTCTGGCTCTAATTCTGGGATTCATCGGAGTGAAACTGATTATCCACGCCCTCCACGAAGCACCCTTCTGGGGGATGGAGAAATGGGGCCAGGTAATTCCCGAGCCCTCTATCGGCTTTTCTATGGGCTACATTCTGATCGTTTTGGTAGGTACCGCGCTGCTCTCGATCTGGTATTCCCGGCGCCGCCAGGTGGCTAATCCTCAAGCGGACTAATCAGCAAAAAGTTTTGGCCCGGATACCTAGTAGTTTTGCCCTAAAACTCAGGTATCCGAGCCAAAATCTATATCCGAGGATCCTCTACAGCTTCGGGAGGAAAGCGTTAGTGTAGGCTCCCTCCACGTCCGCTAGGCTAGCGGTGGTGAAGCCATTTTCAACCATCCAATTGGTGTAGGAACGTACTATTTCTGCATCCATCTCTCCCCAGCGCCCCGAGGGTGCATGCCAGGAGGGAGCCATATAGGCCAGGGAAGCAGTGAGCACGTCCTCTTCACTAGCGCACATAGTTGAAGCTAGAATATCGACGGTTTCTGCCTGATTATCGCGAGCAAAATCGTATCCGCGGCTGGTAGCCGCCAAGAATGCGCGTACCTGATCTTCGTGGCTACGCAGATAACTTTCCTCCACGCACAAGAAATAGGCATGGTGAGGAGTAACTCCCACCTCGTCGAAGGATAGTTGCACAACCCCGGAGAAGGGCTTACTGCCCTGGTAAGCTTCCCAACCCAACACGTTGAAGAGGGCGTCGTATTTGCCCTTTTCAATTGCGCGAATATCCGGTTCGAATACTCCCGGGTCTACGACATTAACTTTAGAAAAATCGCCACCATCTTTCTCTACCGCTTCCACCACCATCTGTTTGAGGCGTTCAACCGGCGGAATAGATACAGTTTTACCTTCTAAATCTCGAAAACGATGGATTCCGTTCTCCTCGCGAGTAATTACCCCGCCTAACTGGTTTTGATTGAAAGTAGCAACAGCTACGAAGGGATGTTCACTGTGACGAGTCTCGAGCAGTTCCCCTAACCTAATGGAAGCAAACTGAAACTCTCCTTTGGCGGCTAGTTGTGCCGGAGTGCCCCGATCAAAACCATCCCAAGAGATGTCAACATCTAAGCCTCCCTCTTGATACCAGCCTTTTTTGCGAGCAACGAATAGGCCCGCATGATTAGGCCAGGTAACTACATATTCCATGCGAATTCGGGTTAATTCCATTTCTACTCCCTATTTTTTTCTTTGCCCCACAGGGCACTTTCAATTTCTTTATAGGCTTTAACAAAATTCGGGGTGGTACGTAGCCCCGCCCCATGACTTAATGCAGTAGTAGCTTTCGGTGACTCTGTCGATAAAAATTCTGCACGTTCGGGAATCTCAATCTCAATATCAGCGGTAATCCTGCCTGGCCGCTCTGACATCACCAGTACTCGGTCAGCTAGGGTAGCTGCTTCGGCAATATCATGGGTTACCAATAGCAGAGTTAATCCTTGGGTACGGGTGGCTTGCCAGAGCCAACGTTGCATTTGAGCCCGGGTTATCTGATCGAGGGCCCCAAAAGGTTCATCTAAAGCGACTAAGTTAGGTTCAGCCAGCATCGTGCGTAAGAAAGCTACTCGCGAACGCATCCCTCCGGAAAGTTGTGCCGGGTAGGCGCGACAAAATTGTTCCAGCTCGAACTGGGCGAGGAGGGCGCGGGCGCGCTCTCGGGCTTTCCGGCGGGACGCTCCCCGGATGCGTAGCGGCAGGGCCACATTATCTTCGATAGTGTTCCAAGAAAATAACCCATCGCGTTGTGGCATGAGCGCAACCAGGGGATTCGGTACTGACCAAGAGATTTTTCCCTGATTGGGGGAGGTGAGACCGGCAATTATGCGCAGTAGGGTAGATTTGCCACAACCTGAGGGACCCACCAGAGCAGTTACTGTTCCTTCGCTGATGTTCATCCCCACCTTCTCCAGCGCGGTCAGTGGCGGGGTGGTAAATTTTTTAGTTACTGCTGATATTTCTAGTAGGCTCATTTTGCCTTCTTCCAGGGGATCAAGACTCGTTCAGCCAGTTCTACCAGCAGATAGGCTGCCAAGGTCATTAGGGTCAAGATTCCAGCTCCAAAGAACACTAGTTCTGTCCGGAAGGATCCTTGAGCGGTGAGTAGATAAATCCCTAAGCCATTTTCTGCCCCTACGAACTCGGCGGTCGCGGCGGTGGCTGGACCATAGGTGACTGCTATTCTCAATCCGGTCATGAAATCCCCCATCGCTGCCGGCATCCGCAGATGGATGAATATCCAGGTGGGGGAGGCCCCTAGGGATCGTGCCACGTCAATCTGGTCACGAGAAGGAGCGGTAAGTCCTTTGGAAAAAGCCACAATAATCGGAAAAATCCCGAATAATGCTACTAGCAAGATTTTAGAGGTTGCGCCAAAACCGAACCAGATGATCAGCAGGGGAGCGATTGCCACTATCGGTATGGTTTGCGAGATCACCAACAGGGGCATTACCGCTTTTCCGAAAGTTTTCGCACTCCACAGGAGGAAAGAGATAACTACTCCGCAAATAATTGCTAGCGAGGTACCTGCCAATACTTCTAGCAAAGTTACTTGCGTAGCTAGCGAAGCCGCCGGCCAATCCTCTATCCCAGCTCTAAAAATTACGCTGGGGGCAGGCAATAACTTGGGGTTAACTTGCCCTAGGCGGCAAATAGCTTCCCATAATGCCAGGGATAAGAGGACGAGGCCGACGGCGACTAGACGCGAGTGATTTTTCATTTACTGCTGTTCTTAGCTAGGAACTCGTTGGTTACTACCTCGGGGGCGGAAATCTTTTGCGTGTAGGGTTTTCCATCCCCGTCGTAAACTAGCTTTTGCTCGATAATGAAGTCCAGGTAGCTCTGCCAATTATCCATATCGGCATGGCCAACCCCTCCAGTGGCATCTGGCCAATACTCTTTAGATAGTAATGCCTGTGAGGCCTCAGCTAGTTTTGAATCTAGCTTGGCCTGCGGGTTCGCTTTGACTAAAATCTGGGCGGCTTCTTGTGGATGATCAATAGCCCACTGGTAGCCTTTCTGGGTAGCTTGCACGAAAGCACGCACCAGTTTCGGGTTTTCTTTTATGAGGTCTTCCCGGGTTGAAACCCCTAGGAGAGCTGGGGTGGTGGGAATACCAAACTTTCCGTAATCAAAGTAGCGGAGCTTATATCCGCTCTGTTCGGCCTCGATCCCTTCCCAGGTAGACAGGAGTTCCGCAAAGTCGGCGCGTTCTTGTTCTACTGCTTGCAAGGTTTGGGCGCCGGCGACTACTTTCTTGAAATCTCCCTTGCCGCCGTCCTTTTGAATCAGCATCCTGGTGGCAATATGTTGAAACCCGCCCCCAAAATCAGCGAGGGTTTTACCATCCAGGTCGCGTGGACGCTGGATATCAGCCTTATCTAAAAATCCCACCATATAAGAGGATTTTGGTTGCAGGTTGAATACCATTTTGATGCCCAGGTTAGAGGCTTTCGCTGAGGCAATCGAGTCGGTGCCTGAGAACCCGAAATCGGCACCTTTAGCGGCCATTACCGATTCCACACCGCTCTTAGAAAAAGGCACTACCTTTACATTTAATCCGGCTTCCCGATAAAAACCTTTTTCTTGGGCAACATAGATCCCGGTGTGGTTAGTGTTGGGAGTCCAGTCTAAAATCACCGAAGTATTTTTTAACTCGGCATCTTTGCTTGCCGAACTAGATGCGGTGGAGCACCCTGCCAGGGTTAGAGCTAGAGTGCAGGCTAAAGCCGTAGCTATTTTTCGCATGCTCTTTCTTTCGCTAGTTGATTGATGATTGATAGATATTTTTTGCCAGGTTCAGTGAGGAACCATCGGCTATGACCCTGGAACCCAATATTCCAGGCCCAGTCTTTAATCTGTGGCTCGATTGGGGCCAACAGGTCATATTCCATTGCTGTCAGAGAAAACTCGACGTTACAAAGCGCGATGAGTGCCCCGAGCATTTCGGTTTCAATTTCGGTTAAGCGCCAGATTTCCCCGTAACCACTTAACAGATCAGCAGCGACCTGCGGCCAGTAACTATCGGTTTTACCTTCGGTAATACTGATCCAGTCGATACTATGGCGTTCTAGCAGAACAGCCAGGTCAAAAAGTGGCGGATTAGGGCAAGCGAGCCCGAAATCAATCAGGGAAGATATTTCATTTCCTTCCCAAAAAGTATTGGAAACATGCAGGTCCCCGTGGGTGAAATAGCGGGGAGTATTAGCAAGGGGGGTAAGAGTATCTGCTAAAGGACGTAAAGGTTCCAGCGTGCCTGCTAGGTCCAGTCCGTTTGCTTTCAGGTAGGCATCAAGTACCGGATGGGTGTCCAAAAAATTTGCTAACTTCGGCAACGGGTCCCCTAATAGGAGTTCTATCCGGTTTTGATAGGGGCCGGGATCCAGGGGGAGTGCTTTAATATTTTGGCTGGCAATGCGCAGCCGGGCGGCGAGGCGCCCCATTTGTATGGTTTCTTCCCTGGTTTTGGGAGGTAACCAGGAGCGGAGCTGGCGGTAGCGGTCTTGCCCGGGGGCTCCTTGGGAAGCCTCAAAAATCCATTCTCCTATGTGGAGGACGGTCCCACCGGGGGTAAAAGCGAAAAACCGTGGGGTGGGAAAGCCACTTTTCGCGAGTTGATTAACGAAGGAGTGTTTGGCTTCCAGCTCATTTTCGCTGACCAAATTGTGATGGTATCGCTTTAAAAATACTTGCTTGTCGCTGTTGGTAGTTACCAGGCAGGCGGCCGCCATGGGGCGAGAAGAAGGAGAAAGACTCGCGATTCGCTCCTCGCGAAACTCGGGGATTTGAGCCAGGACTTCGGTAGCTTTACTAGCGGTTAGGGGTGGCCACTGGTTATTTACTACTTTCAGCTGCTGTTCTCGATCCATCTGTGCCTCCTTATATGCGCACAGGTGAACCAGCTCCCTGCGCCAGCATTACCTGGATCAGGTGTAACGGTCGAAGCATTTTGCTTCCTCTCAGCTCGAAAGCTCCCGTGCTAGAAGTAGCCTACCAGAGGATCGGCGGATTTGGATTGCGCCCCCAAAATCCGGTAACGTGGTTTGAGTTCGAGGGCCATTGGCGCAGGGGTAGCGCGCTTCCTTCACACGGAAGAGGTCACTGGTTCGAAACCAGTATGGCCCACCATTTATAGTTATTTCTGCAGGTAAGCTTGCATTATTTCCATCATCTCCACCTGGTCACTTAGCGCACACATTTCTCGGGCAGCATGCATCGATAGAATCGGTACTCCCACGTCAATAGTGGTGATTCCTAGGCGGGTAGCAGTCATGGGGGCGATAGTTGACCCGCAGGTGACCGCATTGTTTGAGACAAAGCATTGGGTTTTAACCCCGCTGCGCCCAGCTGCGTCCTCCCAAATGTGCCAACCTTCCGCATCGGTGGCGTAACGCTGCGAGGCGTTGAGCTTGAGCACCGGTCCGGCTCCCATCACCGGCCGGGTGTCGGGGTCATGTTTTTCGGGGTAGTTGGGGTTTACCGAGTGCGCAACGTCGGCGGATAGACACGAGGATGCCGCCAGCATCCGTTCAAAGGCTTCCACCTCACCCGTGGCGAGGGCGCAGCGGCGCAGCACCTGTTCTAGCAGCGGCCCTGCAGCTCCGGTTTCGGTATGGGAACCTACTTCCTCATGGTCGAATGCCGCGCTAATTAGAATATTTTCTCCCTGAAAATCTGTGTCAGCCAGTCTTAATAATGCCTGGGTGGCGCTATAGACTGACAATAAATTATCTTGACGGGCTGAGGCTAGAAACTCTCCGTCTGTTCCCAGCCGCTGCGGGGTGTGGGTGTCGAAAGTATAGAGCTCATGGCTAGAAATATCAGCGGCGCCGTTAAGTCCCGCCTGTTCAGCTATTAGGTCCAGAATCTTCCTTGGGGATCTCCCTACATACCAGAGGGGGCGCAGGTGTTGTTGTCGGTCAAGTGTAAGCTTATTGGCTGATTCTCGATCTAAGTGGGGGGCTAGTTGGGGGATAGTGGCGATTGCTCCGGTACGCACCTGGTGGCACCCTCCAGAGCGATCATAAACGATTCCGGCGATTCCGAGTTCTCGGTTTAACCAAGAGTTAGGGAGCATTCCTCCATAAACTTCTACGTTGAGCTGCCCCCAACCATCAGGGCTGAGGCTATCGGGGGTGGGTTTAAGTTTAAAAGCTGGAGAGTCAGTATGACTGCCGATAATCCGGAAACCTTTGGGGGAGACAGCAGGTACAATCCAGGCAATGAGCGCGCCTTTACGGCGCAAAAAGTAGCGTCCGGGACTTTGTGGCCATGCCCTGGTGGGGTCAACTGGTTTAAATCCCTGGGAGCTGTATATTTCTTCCAGGGTGTGGGCAGCGAAGCTGGCGCAGGGGGAAGAAGTAATAAATTCGGTTAAACCTTGACGGTAGGTTTCCAGATCAAAACTCGTCATATTCTCATTTTAGGGGTGGAGGATAAAAAGTTCCTGCCCCTCAGCGGCTCAGGCTAGCTAAGAGGCAGGAAAAGAAGATTACAGTTCACTTAGCGAGGCAGAGATACCGGGTCTGTAGAGATAAAACTATCGTCGCTGTTCTCGTCCCGTACGTGGCGGCCCCGTCGGCCACGAACCGCGCGCGAATTCCCGAGATCCGTAGGTTCTTCTGAACCCAGGTGACGGGGATCTGAGCTAGATTTTATTCCCTGACCTTCCTTCTCAGTTTTTTCGTCCTCTGCACGCTGAGCCTTTTGGGCTTTTTCCTCGGCTAGTTTTTGGGCTTTGCTTTGTACTGCCTGCTTTTTAGCAAATTTTTTGCGTTGCTTCTTGGTGTGCTTAGCCTCTTTTTTGCGGAGTTTTTCTTCCGCTTTTTCCTGCTGGATCTGCTCTTTTTTGGCTGCCCGTTGCTCCTGGGAAGCCAAAAACACTAGCGCCTGCAACAGCTGTATTTGGGAAATCCATTCGGGTAAGGCCAAGGCTTCGCGTAGATAGTAAAGCTGGTGGGCTAGTCTGCCGTGTTCTGCTAGCAGTAAATCGTGAAGGTCTAGGCAAAACTGCACATAGTCACTAACTTCTCCCCAAGGCTGCCGGTCATCTTTAGTAAAGAGGGGGAGTGCCGCGGGACGTAGCCGGGCCAATAACGCTGCCGCTGCCTTGGGTTTTAATGCCAACGGATCTTTAGTTAATGTTGCCCATACCTGGGGTAGGGCGCCAGATGCTTCCGTAAATACCTGGGGAGAAATATCTACCAGTTCGGTCTCAGTCGGAATTTGCGCCATTAACTCTGGCAGTGGTTCGCAGGAGAAAAGTTCATTCAGTTTCTTGTGGTCAACCTTAATATCAAGGTTTCTCAGAGCCAGTAGGTCGCAGGCGCGCAGGCGATAGGCTGCTAAGGAAGAGGAGTTGTCTGCTTGCGTATGCAACGGAAAACTCGGGGAAAACTTGCTGGATAGGGAAAAGAAAGTAATCCGCGGATGGTATTCCTGGCTGTAGTAGTCAGCAAGTAGGGAACGTGCCCGATCCCAGGCTTCAGAATCTCCGCGCGTTACTCCTAAAACTATTTCTGGAACCGTGCTAATCATTTTTCCTCCGCGCATAGCTGATCGTTTATAAATTGTATCCGAAATTACATCCGATATGGCGGTCGTGTTCACTAGAAGGACTTTTTAACCCGGGGTTAAATCGGTTTTAGCTGTTTTAGGTCCCCAAACAGTGGGGAACGTTTTCCGGGGGAGCGTTGCCGGGTTTTCCGCTAGCTCCCGCAACCGGAGGCTTATCTTTAGGGTGAGACAGCACAGGCTGGGTGCTAACCACGGTTACCTAGATAAACAAGGTGGGGTCGATAATAAGTTCAGCCGTCTTTTGCTGTTTGCAACCTGGAGATACTCGCGCCGGTACTCCGATAGCGGAACATCCGGCAGGCACATCGCGTACCACTACCGCATTGGCCGCGATTCGTGCATCAGAACCTACATGGATGGGGCCGAGCACTTTGGCTCCGGCTCCCACCATAACCCGATCCCCGAGGGTGGGGTGTCGTTTACCTTTTGTCATCGAAACCCCACCCAAGGTGACCTGGTGAAACAATACACAATCGGTGCCGATCTTGGTGGTTTCTCCGATAACCACCCCATTGGCATGATCGATGAACAGGCGCCGTCCCAGGCGAGCTCCCGGGTGAATATCCACCCCGGTGTAACTGCGAGAGATTGAAGAAACTATCCTGGCCAGTAGCTTTAAATTTTTCTTAAACAGCAGATGAGCCAAGCGGTATGCCCAGACTGCATGTACCCCCGGATAGGTCAGCGCCACCTCTAACTTGTTACGGGCAGCCGGATCCGAGTTAATAGCTGCTGCTAGGTCTTCTTTGCACAGTTGGATTAAAGTCGGTTCCGGCTTCGCCATTGTTAGCTCCTAGTCCATCAAATCTTTAAATAGCGGGGTGCTTAGGTACCGCTCGCCAGTATCGGGCAATAAAGCCACGATACGTTTACTCTTCATATCAGGGCGCTGTGCTAAACGCAACGCTCCCTCCAAGGCAGCACCGGCGGAGATGCCCACTAGCAACCCTTCGTTAGCGGCAGCTTTCCGTGCCATAGCGATAGCGTCCTCAGTCTTAACTGTCAGTACCTTAGTTAGTACGGCAGAATCCAAGATATCGGGAACAAAGTTTGCCCCAATCCCTTGAATTCCATGCGCCCCAGCCTCACCCGTAGTGAGCAGGGCAGATTCGGCCGGTTCAATCCCGAAAATCTGGATGCCAGGGTTTAGTTCCTTTAGGCGCCGCCCCACTCCGGTGACGGTGCCCCCGGTTCCGATCCCGGCAACAAAAACGTCAACCTGGCCGTCAGCATCAGCCCAGATTTCTTCGGCAGTGGTCTCAAAATGAGCCTGCGGATTAGCCGGATTGGTGAACTGGGAAGCCAAAATAGCGCCTTCGCGTTCGGCCACCACTTTCTGGGCGGCATCCACGGTGCCTTGCATGCCTGCTGCTGCCGGGGTCAGCACCAGCTCGGCTCCGAAGGCGCGCATCAGGGCACGGCGCTCTTTGGACATAGATTCCGGCATGGTGATCACCACTTTGTAGCCGCGGGCGGCACCCACCATCGCTAGCGCCACCCCGGTATTCCCGGAGGTAGATTCCACAATCGTGCCGCCGGGTTTTAACTTTCCAGAGGCTTCGGCGGCATTTACCATCGCTAGCGCCACTCGGTCTTTAACCGAAGAGGCCGGGTTAAAAGATTCAACTTTAGCGACTACTTCGCCATTAAAATCGGCTGGCAGCAGGTGATTTATTTTAACTAGGGGAGTATGACCTACTAAATCGGTTACGTCTTTTGCGATATTCATGTTTTCCTTAAAAATGTTTAGTGGTGAGAAATGCTGGGAAGCCAGCTATAAAAGTCGGGAATCGGGGCAAAAATACTTTGCTGCCCCGAGGGACAACCCGCGCCTGAGCGGTCGGCGGGATGCCCCTAGATACATAGACGACAGCGGCAGAGAGCTGGAAAAAACATTTACCTCTCCGATCTGTCGTGAAAACTTTGCTGGTACAAGTTGTAACATCTTTGCTTTCAAGGCCGCAACTTTTATACGCCCAGTAAAATTTGGAGATGGCTGGCGAAGGATAGTTAGCTCCTACCCTGGGCGAAATTAGCCGTGGAATAAAACGTAGCGGCGGTAGTATCCTCCCTGAGCAAGCTAGCGAAAAGCTCTTTTGAGGATACTTGGCAGGGCGGCAACTACTCGCACACTACGCGAGTAATATCCGCTGCCGTCTCTACACTGATTTCCCGCCCGCTAATGCTCGATAAGTAGCTTTCGATCTGCGATTGAGCGGTCTCAAACGGGGCAGTAAAACGCAAGATAGCATCCTGAGTAAAGTCCCGATCAAGGATCTGGTAACCGTTTTGAGTCAGTTTAGCCTCGATTTTCCCGGCTTCCCCGATCGGTAAATGCAACCGGTAGGAAGGCGTGGTAACAATCCGCGCGGTTTGGGCTTCCTCCAAAACCTGTTGCACCGCCCCGGAATAGGCGCGTACCAATCCGCCAGTACCCAGTTTGGTACCCCCAAAATAGCGGGTAACCACGCAAGTTACATTAGTTAATCCAGATTCGGTTAACACCTTTAACATCGGCCCACCGGCAGTACCCGCAGGCTCCCCATCATCGCTACTGCGCGTGGTATCTGGTCCGCAATCCTGGTGAATAATAAAGGCAGTGCAATGGTGACGAGCATCGGGAAACTCGCGGCGAACCTGGGAGATAAACTCGCGGGCAGCCTCCTCAGAATCGGTGCGCGCTAGGGAGGAGATAAACCGGGAACGTTTAATCTCGATTTCGCTGCGGGCCGGGGCATAGATAGTGCGCATAGCTTGATCCTATCTACTAGCCAGGCGGGTCAGGGCGAGCTTTTGGGGTTAGAGCGAGGGTGTCCTCGTAAATAAAAAAGGGTTTTCTCTAGACTCTCTAGCTAAATAAAGCGTGCTCGCGGTACAAATCACATGGTTGAAACTGGAATCTTTTCCTCATAAATGGCACAGTTATAGAGGTTATTTTGTATTTGTATTAGGTAGAGGAGTCCGTGATGGCAGTACCAAAGCGCAAAATGTCTCGTGCGAATACCCGCACTCGGCGGTCTGCTTGGAAAGCCAAGGCACCCCAGCTTACTACGGTCAAGGGCAATGATGGACGTTCCTATGTGGCACCTCGTCACCTGACCAAAGCGGTAAAGCTGGGACTGTACAGCCCGGCAGACGATTTCGAGTAAAACTCGAAGTTAAGAAAAAGCCCCTAGCAGAGTTTCCTGCTAGGGGCTTTCGTTTATGGTTTTAGGTTTTATGCTTCCCTGAGGAAGATCCCTCGGAGGATACCGAGGGATCTTCCGTCATTCACTTTCCTTAGCGTAGGGAAGTGCCTTTTTTCAGGAGTTTAGCGGTGAGATAACCCGCGACTATGGTAAGGACGGTGGTGACGAGTAGCCACCAGATCGAAATTACCGCTGGTTCCACGATCTGGGCGTCATTAGAGGAGAGTACCTGGTCGAAGAGGGGGCTTCCCCAATCGAAAGAGATAAACGGGGCGTTGGGAGCGAAAAATATCATCTGCCCCGGGACTAACAGTAGTAGGAAGCTAATAATTTGTATTCCCACGTAGAGCAGCACCGCCACTAGTATCGGGCCGCCAATTTTTCCGAAACGATCCAGGAAAGGTCTCGCGTTGCCAGCAGTAACTATGAACTGGTAGAAGAAAACACTGACAATGGAGGATAGTACTAGAGCCGTTAGAACCAGAAAAGCTACTTGCCAGACCTCTGTGGTTGTGAAGAAGGATTTAAGGCCGGAGCCAGTAGCGTCACCCAAAAGTACAGCTGTGATCAACAGTAATCCTCCGCCAAAAAACAGTAGTGCAAAGAAGCAGAGAGTTAAGAGGTTGAAGATGCTTTTTGCCCAAAATAGCTCGATAGGACGAGCCGGGATCGACATGGTGAAATACCCGGTTTTTCCGTACATAGAACGGTAATAATGAACCAAAAGGATTATTGAATAAACCAGGTAGGCGGCTAGTAGTCCTAGGAAAGCTAGAAATACTAGGAAGATCCCGATGCCGTTACGTAAGATCACCATGGCTATCGCGGATAACAGGACGGTACCTATTGCCACAGCTACAGTGATTCCTAACGGTTTACGTAGCGCCAGGAAATCATGTTTCATTATTTTAGTAATCATCGGTACATCCCCCTAAAGAGTCCATCCAGGCTGGTTTGATAGGTACTGCGGAGTTGGTCTGCGTCTCCGGTTAAAAATACTTGTCCAGCGGACATGAATACCGCAGTAGAGACTATGGATTCCACGTCGTTAATCAGGTGGGTCGATAGCAGCATTACTGCCTGGGGGTTAAACCGGGAAATAACTGCCCGCAAGATCACGTCCCGGGCCGCTGGATCGACTCCGCTAATGGGCTCGTCTAGCAGATAAACGTGCGCATTTCGCGACATAATTAGCGCGACTTGTAGCTTTTCGCGCATACCCTTGGACATGGCAGATAGCTTCCGGTCGGCTGGCAGACGGAAAAAATCTACCATTTCATAGGCTTTCGCGGAATCGAAGTCAGTAAAGAAATCCTGGTATTGGCGGATTGCCGCGCGCGGGGTGAGATTATCTGCCAGCAAAGAACTGTCGGGGAGGTAGGAGGTAAAAGCTTTGGTCTCAGCTCCGGGAGTTTTCCCGAAAAGCCGGACTTCGCCCTCGTAATCCTGCATAACCCCAGCCAAGATTTTCATTAGGGTGGTTTTTCCGCAGCCGTTTGGCCCCATGAGGCCAACTATGCCCCCGGAGGACAAAGTTAAGTTGGCGTTAACCAGTCCGATTTGGGATCCGTAGAACTTCGATACTCCCTTTACTTCAATGGCGGGAGGAGGTGTCTGCGTTTGCGTATGGTCGTTTGTAGAGTTTGCCCTGGTGAATTGTTCGGGGTTTGCGCCTGGGCTGGAGGCCGGAGGCGTTGGGAACTGATTTAACTGATTTTCAGTCATGAGATTTTCCCTTCTTCCATTGTTTTTCTACTAAGTCGAGTGTTTGGGGTAGGGTAGCGCCAGCTTTTTTCATGGTGGCGGCGTATTGGTCGGTGTGCTCCAGGAATGCTTTTTGGCGAGTCAGCCAGATCTTGTCCTGGTCTTGGGTTACGAACCGTCCGGCGGTGCGCTCTGATACTGCCAGTCCTTCGCGCTCTAGTTCTGATAGGGCGCGCTGCACCGTATTCGGGTTGGCTCCTACCATTTGCGCGAGGTCGCGCACGCTGGGAATTTTGCTCCCTGGCGGCCAGCTTCCAGAAGTTATCCGACGAGAAAACTCATCACGCAATTGGCTCCAAATCGGAATTGCTGAGTTCAGTTCCATGTCCCCTCCTTTCTGTTTCTGTGTCAATGTAATAATACAGTAACTCTGTTGGGGTGCTGTGTCAAGTGGTTAATACAGAGTTGTTTTGTAGTTTTTAGGTGGAGGACAATATTGTCGCCATACCTGGAGTTCAAGCAGGGACATTGGTTTTCCCTCTTGCCCGAAAGTAGGAAGTTTTCTCTCATTTTGTCACGCTTTGTTGCTCGTTTTTTAAGGTCGGGAAACCGGTTAGATTTACACGGATTGGGCAAGAAAAGCGCGGGGAAGAGGTTTTATCCGAGTGGGCGCGGCGGGCATAAAGTTTGGGAAATACGCAAGTATTTTCCGAACTTTGGGCGGGAGGAAAAACCTCTTTCTCGCGCGTCCTAGCAGGCTACGTAGCTTATGATCGATTAAGGAAGAGAAAATCCCGCGACATATGCGGACATATGTCGCGGGACATCACAGAGTCGGGGCGACAGGATTTGAACCTGCGACCCCCTGCTCCCAAAGCAGGTGCGCTACCAAACTGCGCCACGCCCCGTCAGTTTTAGTTTCTGACCTCTAATAGGTTACACTGTTTCTCGCGCCTTTCGTTAACTCGAAAGGAAAGCCAGTTGCGAGTGTAGCTCAATGGTAGAGCCCCAGCCTTCCAAGCTGGTCATGCGGGTTCGATTCCCGTCACTCGCTCCACTTAGACGTCGGATTTGATAAGTACCCTTTTGCGTTAGCGAGTATCGCTTAGGGGGGTGTGAAAAATCGCTTGCGTTAGCGGGTTTGGGTTTTGCGTTACCTAGTATCGTGTTTTCGCTGTTCGCGTAGGGTTTTGGGGTTTAACTCGCTAACGGAAATGGAAAATGCGCCTATCTGACCCGGCGTTAACGGTGGGTAAGTGGTGGCGGTTCGACTCTGGCGCTCTAGCCGTGTTTAGGGTGTGGGATTAAAGATTGACCGTTATTTCTTTCCCGGTTCTAAAAATGAACCGGATCTGGTTTGCACCGATGACGGCGTGGTCGATCAGGGCGTTCCATTGACCGGACTGGAAGTGCTCGATGGGTTTGCCGGCTAGCTGGGAGTAGGCGGTTTTGATCGCGGTGGCTTTGGCGTTTTTAGCCGCTATCTGCGCGTCAACGGCGTGTTTTTCTGCGAGTGTTTTCTGGTATTTCGCGTCTAGTTGGGTGTATTTGGCGAGGTATTGTT
>CAMYAU010000028.1 GCA_947253735.1 uncultured Varibaculum sp.
CCACTAAAGAGCTCCCCGGAGCGGGTAACTAATCGAACCGAAAGCGAACTCATTATGCCGCTTCCTTCTGCAGCTTCGCCCAGTTACGTTCAAGATCCTCGATACCACCGATATTGAAGAACGCCTGTTCTGGAATATGGTCATAGGTACCTTCGCAAATCCGCTTAAACGCCTCAATGGTTTCCGCTAGCGGAACCGTAGAGCCTTCCACCCCGGTGAACTTTTCAGCCATATAGGTGTTCTGGGAAAGGAACTGCTGGATCCGGCGAGCCCGGTTTACGGTGAGCTTGTCCTCTTCAGAGAGCTCATCCATACCCAGGATCGCGATAATGTCTTGCAGTTCTTTATTCTTTTGCAAAATCGTCTTTACTTTGGTGGCTACCTGGTAGTGTTCTTCACCGACATAGGTGGGATCCAAGATCCGCGAAGTCGAAGACAGGGGATCTACCGCCGGGTATAAACCACGCGAAGCAATATCCCGCGATAGCTCGGTAGTAGCGTCCAGGTGGGCGAAGGTCGTTGCCGGAGCCGGGTCAGTATAGTCGTCCGCTGGTACGTAAATAGCCTGCAGCGAGGTAATCGAGTGTCCCGCAACCGAGGTGATCCGCTCTTGGAGCAACCCCATCTCATCGGCCAAGTTCGGCTGATAGCCCACGGCAGAAGGCATATGTCCTAGCAGGGTCGATACCTCCGAGCCGGCCTGGGTGAAACGGAAGATATTGTCAATAAACAACAACACATCCTGGTTTTGCACATCCCGGAAATATTCCGCCATGGTTAGACCAGTTAGCGGAATCCGCAGACGGGTCCCCGGAGGCTCATCCATCTGTCCGAATACCAGTGCGGTCTTATCGAATACTCCCGCTTCCTCCATTTCGTGAATCAGATCGTTACCCTCACGGGTACGCTCGCCCACCCCGGCGAATACAGACACGCCGCCGTGGTCTTGGGCTACGCGCTGAATCATTTCCTGAATCAACACGGTCTTACCCACGCCTGCACCACCGAACAAGCCAATCTTGCCGCCGAGCACATAGGGGGTGAGCAGGTCAATGACTTTGATCCCGGTCTCGAACATCTGGGTTTTGGATTCCAGCTGGTCGAAAGAGGGCGGATCACGGTGGATTGGCCAACGTTCCTTAATTTCTAGAGTTTCGCCCTCTTCTAAGTTAAGGCAGTCGCCGGTCACGTTAAATACGTGTCCTTTGGTAATGTCCCCCACCGGAACCGAAATGGGGGCTCCGGTATCGGTTACCTCTTGTCCGCGCACCAAGCCGTCGGTGGGTTTGAGCGCCAGGCACCGCACCACGTCGTCACCCAGGAACTGCGCTACTTCCAAAGTCAGCTTATGAGGCGGAACGTCCTCATCAATCTGGATCATGGTTTCCAGCGCGTTGTACATTTCGGGCAGATGGTCCGGCGGGAACTCCACATCCACAATCGAGCCGATCACCTGGGAAACCCGTCCCACGCCGGTAGTCCGTTCGGTATCACTCATTAGAGTCTCCTTATTCCTTGTTTCCTCTAGCGACCAGCGGCCAAGGCTTCTGCCCCGCCGACGATCTCAGTTATTTCAGTAGTAATTTCTGCCTGACGTGCATTATTAGCCAGACGGGTGTAGCGCTCAATCATATCTTGAGCGTTATCGTTTGCAGTGTGCATTGCGGTTTGCCTACTGGCTAGCTCACTGGCCGCTGCCTGAAGCAGGGCCGAGCGAATTCGCGAACGCACATACATGGGCAAGATCTGATCTAGAACTGCCTCGGGGCTAGGCTCGAACTCGTATAGCGGAGGTACCTTGCCCTGAGGGGGATCCAGATTAATATCGATCTCTGCGGCTTCTTCTTCGGAGATTACCTCCAGCGGCAACATTTTGCGTACTAGAGGAACCTGTTTGACCATGTTTACGTAGCGAGTAAACACTAGGTAGACTTCAGCGACTCCTTCGTGAACCACATCGGCTAAAAAGATGTCGGTGAGAGCATCGGCAATCTCATAGGATTGCTCTACCGTAGGTGAATCCGAATTTCCGCTCCAGGACTGTTCGATTGGAACCCCGCGGAAGCGGAAATAACTTTCTGCCTTGCGACCGTAGCAATACAGTACCGGCTCTTTTCCTTGCTCTTTTAACTCATCCACCAGCTTTTCAGTTTCCCGCAAAATGGAGGCAGAATAAGCGCCGGCCAGACCACGGTCGGAAGTGACGCACATGACTGCTACCCGGTCGGTATCCAGGCGCTCTCTGGTAATCGGATGATCGAAGGAGGAGTGTAGCGCCAAAGCCGCCAAAGCCTGCGTGATTGCCGTATCAAAGGGGGTGGACTGAGTGGCAGCTTCGCGAGCCTTGCCGATGCGCGAGGCCGCGATCAGCTCCATAGCATGGAAGACTTTGGCCAGTGTCTCCGTGGCCTTAATCTTCTGCTTATATATCCGCTGCTTTCCGCTCAAGGTTAATCCTTTTTATTTTTCTTGTTGTGGCGGTCTACCACCAATTGTTCGCTGTCATGCTCAGCTTCGGTAACTTCTTCTGGAACGTTAACTTCTGATTCCAGCACTCCCTGTGAGGAGACGAAGCCACTACGGAACTTCTCAACTGCTTTCTTCAGTTCCTCTTCAATCTCGGAATCAAACTGTCCGGTCTCTTTGATCTTGCGAGGAACATCCGAGTTAGCATGCAGATAAGCAAGCATCTCTGATTCGAAGCGATGAACATCGGCTATTTCAATATCATCTAGATAACCGCTGGTTCCGGCCCAGATCGAGCAGACCTGATCCTCGACCTCGTAGGGGGTGGACTGCGGCTGCCGCAGCAACTCCATCAAACGCGCACCCCGGGTTAGCTGTCGCTTGGTAGTGGCATCCAAATCGGAAGCGAACATGGCGAAAGCCTGCATATCGCGGTACTGTGCCAAAGTAATCTTCAGCGTACCGGAAACTTTCTTCATTGCCTTGACCTGCGCATCCCCGCCGACACGAGATACAGAAATACCTACATCAACCGCAGGACGCTGGTTGGAGTTAAACAGATCTGACTGCAGGAAGATCTGTCCATCGGTAATCGAGATTACGTTGGTAGGAATATAGGCCGACACGTCGTTGTCTTTGGTTTCAATCAAAGGCAAGCCGGTCATCGAGCCTCCACCCAGCTCATCCGATAGCTTCGCGCAACGCTCTAGCAGCCGAGAGTGCAGGTAGAACACATCGCCCGGGTAGGCCTCGCGCCCCGGCGGGCGCCGTAGCATTAGGGAAACGCTGCGGTAGGCTTCTGCCTGCTTAGACAGATCATCAAAAATGATTAAGACGTGTTTACCCTGGTACATCCAGTGCTGACCAATAGCCGATCCGGTATAGGGTGCTAGATATTTAAACCCGGCCGAGTCGGAGGCGGGGGCCGCCACAATGGTGGTGTATTCCATGGCTCCGGCGGCCTCTAGCTGACCGCGGACACTGGCGATAGTCGAGCCTTTCTGCCCCACCGCCACGTAAATACAGCGAACTTGCTTATTCGGGTCACCGCTTTCCCAGTTCTTGCGCTGGTTAAGCACAGTGTCAATCGCAATCGCGGTCTTACCGGTCTGGCGATCCCCAATGATCAACTGCCGCTGACCCCGCCCGATCGGAATCATAGAGTCAATAGCTTTCAGGCCGGTCTGCAGGGGCTCATGAACTGATTTACGCATCATTACCCCGGGAGCCTGCAGCTCGAGGACGCGCCGTCCTTCGATATCTTGGATCTCTCCCAGGCCATCGAGGGGGTGTCCCATGGGATCAACTACGCGTCCAAGGTATCCGTCACCCACAGGAACGGATAGTACCTCGCCGGTACGGCGCACGGGTTGTCCCTCTTCAATACCTGAAAAGTCCCCCAGCACGATCGCACCAATAATGCGGCCTTCCAGGTTCATTGCCAATCCGGTGGTTCCGTCGGCAAACTTTAGAAGTTCGTTTGCCATCGCCCCCGGCAAGCCTTCGATTCGAGCGATGCCATCAGCCGCCATTACTACGTGCCCGATTTCGTCCTCGCTCGAACGAGTAGGTTCATAGGAGCTTACGAAGTCCGCGAGGGCGTCACGAATCTTCTCCGGTTGGATTTGAAGTTCAGCCATGAAATTGCCTTTTCCTAACGTTCCGGTTCTAACCGGCCAGTTTCTGCTTAGTTTGTTGAATGATGGTGGACAAAGAACCATCAAAGATTTGGGAACCAACCCGAACTTTAATGCCCCCTACCACCGAAGGATCTACGCTCACCTGTAGGTGAATATTTTTTTGATAGCGCCGCGACAAAATATCCCGCAAGCGTTCGGCTTGCGCGTCCCCTAGCGGCATCGCTACCTGTACCGTTGCTACCAGAGCATCTCCGGCTGCTGCCAGGTCACGACGCATATGACGAAGATTTCCAGTTAAGGAAACTGCATCCTCAATCTTGCCGTCGCGGCTAACTGCACTAACTGCTCTGCTTGCCAGAGTTAAAGCCGGGCGTGACAGAGCCGAGCCTAAAAGTTCTTTCAGCAGCCGCACCCGATATTTGGAGTCCCGATTGCGATCCGAAAGCGCCGAACGTACCTGTTGGTTACCTCGCACGAACCGCTCCAAAGAGAATATTTCATCCGAGATCTCTATGGTTTTGTTCTCCAGTAAAGCGCCACGTTCTATGGCGTATTCT
Source organism: uncultured Varibaculum sp. (assembly GCA_947253735.1). GTDB lineage: Bacteria > Actinomycetota > Actinomycetes > Actinomycetales > Actinomycetaceae > Varibaculum. Next base: position 4,664 of record CAMYAU010000028.1, read on the forward strand.
CCCAGACGTTCAAGCACGGTGGGCAGTTCTTGGGAACTGGGATTCGCGCTAAGAGCAGCTTCGACGCTTGTCACCGCGGTATTAGCCCGGTTCTCAGCCAGAGCAGTGAGCAACCCGGCCCGATCCGTAAGGTTACGAGCCGGATCGGTAAGCGCTAAAGCAACCCTAGATGAGCCTTGTACCAGGTCAGAGAGCGCAAAGAGATCATCTGCCCAGTCGTAACAAGTCTCAGCAACTTCGCCCGTTTGCTGGGCTAGAACCTCTTTGCCCTTCTCTAGGGCTTGCCTACTGGATGCGCGCATTATTTCTTAACACTTTCCTTTTCGCAGGAAGCTTCCAGCTGATCTAGAAAACGTTCAACAACTCGTGCAGATAGTTCCCGATTGGTCAGCTGTTCGCCCACAATGTTTTCTGCCAGGTCCGCTGCTAGCATCCCGACTTCAGTCTTGAGAGAAATCTCTGCTGCCTGTCGGTTGGCCTCTACTTGCCGCTGGGCATTAGCACTGATACGTTCAGCTTCCTCGCTGGCTTGTGTCTTTGCTTCTGCCACAATCCGCTTGGCACTTTCTTGCGCCTCGGAGCGGATTTGAGCTGCTTCTTCGTGAGCCTTGCGCAACGCCAGTTCAGATTGGGTGTTAGCATCAGCGATTTCTTTCTTCGCTTGCTCCGCCTTTTCCAAACCATCCTTAATGGTGGTGGCGCGGGTTTCGGTGATTTCTTTGTACTTTGGATAAACGAACTTCAAAATCACAAAGAAGAAGATCGCGATAATAATCGCAGACCAGACTAACTCTGGAATCGCTGGCAGTAGAATGTGGTGGTCACCTTCCTCGCCTGCCCGCTGAATCATGTACAACATTGAGTTTCCTTTTGAGGATTAGAACAAGAAGCCGGCAACCAAACCGATTAGCGCCAACGCCTCTACGAACGCGATACCGATGAACATATTGGTGGTTAGACGACCACCAAGTTCAGGCTGGCGAGCCAGAGATTCCTGGGTCTTACCGATTAGAAGCCCAAGACCGATACCGGGTCCAAGACATGCCAAGCCGTATCCGATAGTAGCTATAGATCCAGTCATTATTTTCTTCTCTTTCTTTTCTTTATTTGTGGGTTTTCCCGCCGAAGGCGGAAGTCTTAGTGGGTGTGCACCGATTGTTCAACATATACCGCTGTCAGAACGGCGAACACATACGCCTGCAGAAACGCTACGAAAAGCTCAAACAGGGTTACCGCAATCGCAGCTAGGAAAGTAATCGCGGATATTACTTTTAGGCCTCCGGCTGCAGTGAGTAGGAAATAGTTGGAAGCCAGCATGGTTAGCGCTAGCAGCATATGTCCGGCGATCATATTGGCCAAAAGCCGGACAAACAAGGTGAAGGGACGCACCAGGAAAGTCGAGAAGAACTCGATGGGAGTCAGCAAGAGATAAAGCACCTTGGGAACATTCGGAATGAACAGCGAGGACTTAAAGTAGCCTCCGAATCCCTGCGCCCGAATTCCGGCAATGATGAACAGGAACCAGACAAATATTGCCAGCAGGAGCGGAATTCCGGCAACAGCGCTACCAGCAATATTTAATCCCGGGATAATACCGCCAAGATTCATAAAGAGGACAGTAAAGAAGATTGCGGTTACAAAACCGTTGTACTTGCGGGCGTATTCCTTGCCCATCACCTGTTCTGAAATATTGGTGCGACAAAAATCTAGGAGATATTCCATGGTTGATTGAGCTGCGCCCGGAACCAGTTTTGCCCGGCGCGTGTACAGCGCAGCACAGATTAAGAAAGCCACCAGCAGCACTATCCGTACCACGGTGATGCGGTTCATTTCGAAGGGCGTTCCGGCAAAGGCGATCACCGGGGGAAAGAATTCATCAATAGTAGGCGCCTCGAAACCATCTTGCGGTATCAGAGTGGTAAACCCACTAAGCATCGGTGCCACTATCTATTACCCTCATTTCTGCCGTTTTAGCCGAAAACTGTGATCCGCGTTCCATTCTAACGCTTTCTTCCACCTTCCGGAGGTAGCCCCCAAAGGTCCTAGATTTAACTTAACACAGGAGCGACACCCTAGAGAACTAACCAATACTTTAAGGTGATATTACCTGCTCTAGACCTTTCCGATGGTTAGTTTATTAGTTTTGGCAACCACCCGTGCCTCCCCCATGGTAGTTAGTAAAATTGCGATTACTAACACCAGAAAAATTACTTCACCATCAACCTGCGGCACTGGCCGCAGCAGCGCCACCGCCACCAAAACTATGACCAGTTTCACTAAATATGCCCCAAATACGTAGGCGGTAGTACGCACCGGATCACGCAAGACTAATTGGTTGGCCCCAATTCCCACTGCCGCCACGATCCACATGATCCCCATCGCGGCCAGCGCCCCAAGCACCCCTGGCCAAGAGCGAAAAATTCCCGCTACCGGTACCGCAACTAACGTCAAAATAGCCAAAATCAGGACTACCGCGCGGTTACCTTTCCGGATAGCTGCCTGGGCTCCATAGCGATCCCTAACAGAGGTAGATCCACGGTTCCGGCGGTAAAACTGCCGATATCCCCTACTAGATCGGGTAGACGCACTTCCCTGCGCATTTTTTTCAAAGCCACGCTCGTCCTCATCCATGATTATTCCTTTTCACGCGAGTGCCGGGGATAAACATCAGAGCCAACCAAATAGTAACTACGCAAGCCCGGCAAATAAGAGACAGTAACGATCAGACATACCACCCCTCCGACTAGGGTCAGTATTAGCTCACACAGACCATTCAGCTTTAACAAGCAAACTGCGATCACAGAAAAATAAAGCGCCCACAAATACATCACCAAAACCGCACGTCGATGCGAGTGCCCCATTTTCAACAGACGATGATGTAAGTGCAAGCGATCCGGCTTGAAAGGACTGTGGCCTTTTGCTACCCGACGAATCACCGCCATTATCATGTCCGCAAATGGTAAAGCCATAACCGCGAGCGGCAAAAGTAGCGGAATCGCAGCCGGCAGAAACTGGGATCTACCCAAGGAAAGTGGATCTATTTGTCCAGTGACCACAATAAACATACAGGAAATAGTCATTCCCAACAGCATCGATCCCGAGTCTCCCATAAAAATAGTGGCGGGATGAAAGTTAGAGGCGAGGAAACCTAGACAAACCCCCACGATCACGATGCCAATCATGGCTGCGAACGAAGCATAGCTTTGGGCATTGGTGAGGCGAATCAAAAGGTAGGAGTAAATAAAAAAGGCCCCCGCCCCGATCATAGTGATTCCGGCAGCTAATCCATCAAGGCCATCCACGAAGTTCACCGCGTTGGTAGAAAATACTATAATCAGCACAGTTACCAGAATCGACATCTTGGTCGAGGGAATAGTCATTCCAAAAATGGGGAAAGAAACCACCTGTATCCCCTGCCACGCAACCGCAGCTGCAATCAAAACTTGTCCCGAAAGTTTTGTCCACCAATTCAAATCATAAATATCGTCGATTATCCCCAAAAGCGTGATCCCAATGGACCCAAAAAACAGTGCCCATACCTGAGGATCAGCATAAAACTGGGAGAAGTAAGGCATTTCCCGCGACAGCATAAACGCCCCCACAAGCCCACAGAGCATAGCGACTCCGCCAAGACGCGGAGTCGGCACCGTATGGACATCACGTGCCCGTACCGGGGTTAAAACATGCAGAGCTAGGGAAATGCGACGCACTATCGGGGTCACCAGGAAAGTAATCGCACAAGCGATTACTCCCAGCAACAGATATGCCTTCATTGTTCCTCCCTAACTCGTTGGCGCCTTCCCAGCAACCGCCTCAAGTTGCCGGAGCGGAATTGCCCCGCTGCGTAGCACCGAGAAATCTGCTCCCTCTACCTTAACGATGGTGGAAGGTTCACCGATCCGACTGGGCCCCGCATCTAAGTATTCGGACACCTTATCCCCGAAATATTCCTGCGCTTGCGCTACCGTTAACGCAGGAGTTAATCCATGTAGGTTTGCGGAAGTCACTGCCAACGGCCCGCTGGCCTGCAGCAGCTGCAAAAGATCCCTTTGATCAGGTTGGCGCACCGCTACAGTACCCCCCGTCACCCCCAGGTCAAGAGGCAAATCTTTTCGCGCCGGTAGCACCACAGTCAACGCTCCTGGCCAAAATTTTTCCATAAACACTCTAGCTAGCGGAGGAATCTCGGGGACCAGGGTAGCAGCTTGCGAAATACTACTAACGAGCACCGGAGAAGGAAAGTCTCGTCCTCTCCCTTTAGCGGTAAGCAACCGATCTACCGACGAGGACGTAAAGGGGTCTGCCGCAATCCCGTAAACGGTATCGGTCGGCACTACTAGTAGTTTCCCAGCCGCTATCTGTTTTGTAAGAGCAGCTATATCTTCATTACTTAGCGGAGTTCGCATACTTGCATATTAGCGTTTTAGGTTCCGCTCGCGCCCATAGGTAGCTACAGCGCATCCCACCCAGATACAAAGCAAAGAAAATCCGGTCAACCAAATATCGCGGCTACCTCCAGTTTGAGCCAAGTGAGGAGGCTTGACCGACTCTGTGGTTTGAGGGGCAGGAGTACCCGCCTGGGGTGCAGAATTAAGATCACTATTCTTCAGGGAAGACTCGGTAGTTGTTTCAGTCGTACCTGCCCTACTGGTCTCTTTGTCGATACTGCCGGGAGGGCGGTCAAGCGGGGCCTCCACATAATGCAAAGTCGGTTTGGGAGTCGGGTCATCGGCGAAAGCAGTAGTGGCGAAGCATGCAGGTAACAACGCTAGGACGATTACTGCCACTACCACGCGAAACCAAGCCACCATCGCCGCCCCCTTTCTGCTATCTTCCAGCTATTTTACCTTAACGTTAGCATCGTCTAAGGTCGACGTTAATGTTTTCTTTACTTTCGTGCCAAAAGGTAGCGAGGACGCCCACATAAATCCCGATACGTCCTCACCCTCCTAAATCCAATTTCAGCAGCGTAATCACGTATTTGTTCCCCTTGCGTAGGATCGTGTTCCATCGCCAAAATCCCGTCTGGTTCCAGTAAACGAAAAGCTTGTTTAACGGTTTGCTTCGGCACCAGCAACCCATCTTCTCCCCCACCCCAAAGGGCGAGCGGCGGATCATGTAACGCTTCTGCTTGAGTGATAGTACCGGGTGGCACATAAGGAGGGTTGCTAACTATCAGACCAAAACTGCCTGCCTGCTCAGCCCAAAGCTCAGGTTCCGCAACATCGGCACAGGTAACGGTGATCCGATTCGCTAAATCTGGATACCGTTCCAAATTTTTCCGCGCCACGACTAAAGCTCTTTCGCTAATCTCCACCATAAAAATCTGAGCTAGGGGCAACTCGCGGGCAAGAGTGAGGGCGATGGCCCCCGATCCGGAACACAAATCTGCCGCTAGTATTGATTCCCTTGCCCCCTGAGGGCGCAAGGCCAGTTCCACCAGATACTCAGTTTCTGGGCGCACAATAAACACATCCGGACTAGATATTAGGCGAAAAGCCCCGAAATACATCTCTTTTAGCAGATGCTGCAACGGCTGGTGGGTACAGCGTCGGCTAACTAAGTCACGAAAAACCTCTGTTTGCGCGGATGACAAAGCCTGAGGCGCAAATAAGAATTCGTCGGCTTCACAGGCTGCGCAATACAGGGCCATAATTTCGCGTGCCGGCTCAATTCCGGCTGCCTGATAACGTTGTCGCGCCCAAGAAAACGCCTGTTGTCGCGAAAACCCGGCGTCATTCATGCGCAATCGCCGCTTAGTTGTCCGCCGACTGCCCGGAGAGTTGCGCCAAACGGTGCTCCTCATCAAGTTTGATGGCCGAATCAATCACCGGTTGTAGCTGCCCGTTAAGCACTTGGTCAAGATTGTAAGCCTTATAACCAGTGCGGTGATCAGCGATCCGGTTCTCCGGGAAATTATAGGTACGGATCCGTTCGGAACGATCCACCGTGCGTACCTGGGAGTGGCGTTGTTCTGCCGCCTCGGCCTCTCGTTTTGCATCTTGCTCAGCTTTTAAGCGTGCGCGTAATACCCGGAAAGCTGCCTCGCGGTTTTGAATCTGCGACTTCTCATTTTGCATGCTAACCACGATTCCGGTGGGAATGTGGGTCAGACGTACTGCAGAATCGGTGGTGTTAACCGACTGTCCCCCCGGCCCGGAAGATCGGAACACATCTACCCGCACCTCATTGGGGTCTATCTCTATTTCCCCCGCGTCCTCTACCTCGGGCATTACTAACACCCCAGCGGCAGAAGTGTGGATACGCCCTTGTGACTCGGTAACCGGCACCCGCTGCACCCGATGTACCCCACCCTCGTATTTAAGGTTTGCCCACACCCCATCCTCAGGAGCTACGTTTCCTTTGGCTTTAATCGCGATCTGGGCATCTTTAATCCCGCCCAAGTCGTTCACAGTGGAGTCCAGGACCTGCAGATTCCACCCTTTGGTTTCGGCGTAACGCTCATACATTCGCAGCAGGTCCCCAGCGAATAGGGCGGACTCATCCCCACCCGCGCCCGCTTTGATTTCCATAATGACGTCACGAGCATCATCAGGGTCCCGGGGCGCCAATATTTTGCGAAGCTTATCCAAAGCCTGCCTCTCGGCCTCTTCCATCTGGGGAATCTCAGAGGCAAAATCGGAATCTTCTTTGGCCAACTCCTTTCCGGCCTGCAGGTCCCCTTCGGCACTCTTCCAGTTCTCGTAAGCCTTGGCAATCTGCGCCAGCTGCGTGTGACGGCGCCCGATCTTACGAGCCTGTGACTGATCCCTTTGTATCTGCGGATCGCCCATCTTCATTTCTAGTTCAGTTTTTTCTGCGATGAGGGCTTGCACAGCTTCCTCGTCAATTGGCGATCCCACAGTTGCTCCTTATAACTCTTGGCGAACTGACTTCTACTCTACGTTGCTTGCCTGGGCCTAGAAAACCAATACTTGCGATTGGCAAGGGTTTTCAGCTCTTCGGGCTGGGAAAAAGAAAAATAAAAAGTGTGGCCGACCCGTTGGCCGGCCACACTTAAAACAAAGCTTACTTTTCGCGCTTCCGCTTGCCGTAACGGGCTTCGAAGCGAGCAACCCGCCCGCCGGTATCCATAATCTTCTGCTTACCGGTATAGAAGGGGTGGCAGGCAGAGCAGACGTCTACCCGCATAGTGCCAGACGTAATGGTAGAACGGGTTTCAAAAGTGTTCCCACAGGTGCAAGTAACCGTAGTGGGGACATATTCGGGATGAATTCCCTGCTTCATGGTTTCTCCTTGAGGTTCTCAGGGCGCCGGGTCCAAATGCAGGTTACACAAGGTGAACCGGAACCGGATTTGATTATGCCACTTTGCGTGTTAGTAGCGCCAGTTCTCAGGCAAAATGTGGCAGGGGTGACCTTTCTCCCGCTGCTTTCTGTTATCTGTTCACCATTTCCAAAATAAATCTAATAACAATCTCATAACACCAGGAAACCTCATCTAGCATTATTGCTGGTCAAACGAGGCGAAAACCAGTCCTACCTGCATTGTGAGCAGACTTACCCAGGCAGGGGATGGTTCGATACTAAAACGCCGCTAGGATGAAGATGTTACTTGAAGATCCCATTTGGAAGCACAGATATCAATGTCGAAAAAAGCAAAAATAACTATTGCCGTGATAGTTACCGCGCTTGTGGCGCTAGTGGCGGCATTCGCGATTTATGTTACCTACTATGCGTTAGGGAAAAAGGCCCTACCGGGGACCACGGTGGGGGAGGTCAAAGTGTCGGGATTAACGGCCTCGCAGATCCAAAACCAATTAGAAACTGCACACACCGCTCATAAGGCCTCTTTTTCGGGACAAGGATTCCAAGAAAAATCTTTTACTCCCCAGGAAATTGGGTACCTACTAGATTCCAAAACCACCGCACAGAATGCTACTGCCCGCAGCAGCGCTTTTAGCTATATTAGCAGCCTATTCTCTTCTCGTGAGGTACCTATCGTTCACGATATCGATCCGGCAGTGACCAATAAACTATCGCTGGATATTTCCAAAGATCTTCCCGAATCCAAGCCCGCAACCGAACCGATAGTTAAAGCTAACGCCGAAGGAACCGGATTCGAGGTGGTTCCCGGTAAAGATGGGTACGGGGCCGACACCCATACTTTAATCGCAGCTGCAAACAAGGTTATGGACTCTCAAAAGGATCAGCATTCCTCACTAAAGGTGAGTGCGGTTAAACCTCTCGCAAGCCCGGAGATGGCGCAGCAAATGGCGAATGCAGCCGTTAAACTTACAGAAAGCAAAGTGGCTATTACCGCCGGTGAAAAAAATATTCTCGCCAACCAAAAAACTAAGGTTAGCTTTGTAACGATCCCTGCGATCAGTAAAAACGCTAAACCTGAGGCAAATCAGCAAGCTATTGGGGACTGGGTAAATCAGAATAAAGAGGCAGTTGAAGTTAAGAAGGTTGACGGGAAACGCTACGTCAATAGCGCCGGCAAAGTTCTAAAAACCGAAACCGAACCTAAAGATGGGGTAACGGTCAGCAACGGCGAGAAAATTACTAAGGAAATAACTAAGAATTTTGCGGCGGGGAAAGACACTACTCTCAGCTATGAAACCCGAGTAGAAAAGGCCGCTATCAAAGATAAGACCGTTGCTGATGGCGCTGAAAACCTAGCGTATATGGCAGGGCCCAGGGAAAAATGGATAGATGTAAACCTATCGAATTACACGGTAACTGGGTACGAGGGCGCCACTGTAGTAAAAGGACCGGCCGCTATGGTTCCCGGAGCTCCCGCCACTCCTACGATTCAAGGAACCTTTGCGGTTGAACGCAAAGTTCGCTCTGACACCATGCGTGGATTTAACACCGATGGCAGCCGGTATGTAACTCCAAATGTCCCCTATGCTATGTATTTTTCCGGAGGATACGCTCTCCATGGAGCGCCCTGGAGGGGTTCCTTCGGATGGGGAGGCCCCGGAGGATCTCACGGCTGTGTGAATATGCCGGTATCAGCTGCTGGGGACTTCTACAACTGGGCCCCAGTAGGAACAGTAGTTGTCTCTCACCGCTAGTTACACTTTACAGGCTGATTCCACTTTCGGAATCCTATGTCAGAGGGTTTCGCCTCCTATTGTGAACAGATTTACCCATTCTAGGGGTGGTCGGGAATAAAAACCCAGATAGAATAATGATGCTGTCCTGATTCACCTATTTTCGGAAGCCTGATACCGATGACTAGAAAAACAAAAATCACGATTGCTACGGTTGTTGCAACGCTGCTGACGACAATCTCTGCCTTCGCAATTTACATTTGCTACTACGCGGTCGGGCAGAAAGCATTGCCCGGTACTAAGGTGGGAGAAGTAAAAGTTTCCGGTCTAACCGCCAGTGAAATCAAAAGCCAGCTGGATACTGCACAGACTAGCTACAAAGCCATTTTTTCCGGCCACGGAGTTAGCGGTAAATCATTGACCCCGAAAGAAATCGGGTACCAGGTTAATTCAGCAGAAACCGCCCGAATGGCAACCTCGCGCAGCAGTGCCTTCAACTATGTTAGTAGTCTGTTCACCACCAGGCAGATTACGATTCAACACCAAGTTAACACGCAGGTAACCAATAAGTTATCGCATGAGCTTTCTAAAGGTATTAAAGGCGCCAAACCGGTAACCGAACCTAGCGTGCAACTTAACGCCGAAGGAGCTGGTTTTAAAGCAATTCCAGGTATGAATGGATTCGGAGCAGATACCAAGGGACTGCTTGCAGGTGCCGATAAGGTTATGGCTAGTCAAAAAGATCAGAAGATGCCCCTAACAACAGGGGCAGTCAAACCACTGGTTGATATTAAGTTGGCACAGAAATTAGCAGACGAGGCAGAAAAATTCATTCAACCACAGATCAAGATAAAAGCTGGGAACAAAGAAATCATCGCTGACAAAAAGGCAAAAGTCAGATTTGTGGATATTCCGGAGGTCAGTCGGCAAGCCAAGCCCACTACCAATAACAATGCCGTGGCTGACTGGGTGAACAAGAGCAAAGAAACTGTTGAGGTAAAAAAGATTAATGGGCAACGCTTGGTTAACAGCGTGGGAAAGGTACTACGGACTAAAACTGCCTCAAAGGATGGAGTAACCGTTACAAACGGTGACGCGTTAGCAAAAGAAATTGCCAGCAACCTCGCTGCTGGCAAAGACAGCTCCCTTACCTTCGAGACTAAAGTCGATAAAGCCAGTAATGAAGATAAGATCATTGCTGACGGGGCAGAAAACCTGGCTTATTCAGCGGCTCCCGGAGAAAAATGGATTGATATAAATCTGTCTAACTACACGGTTACCGGATATGAGGGAACCACAGTGGCAGTGGCGCCGACCAGTATGGTTCCTGGAGCTCCTGCCACCCCTACGATCCAAGGTACCTTTTCCATCCAACGGAAATTAAGATTCGACACCATGCGGGGATTTAACACTGACGGGACCCGTTATGTGACTCCGAACGTCCCCTACGCAATGTACTTCTCTGGAGGATACGCCCTCCACGGAGCACCCTGGCGTAGCTCTTTTGGTTGGGGAGGACCTGGCGGTTCTCACGGCTGCGTAAATATGCCAGTTTCCGAAGCCGGCGA
>CAMYAU010000029.1 GCA_947253735.1 uncultured Varibaculum sp.
GGTATCGGAGCAGCCGGTGCCATCAGCCTTACACGTTCCTTTATGATCGGGTAGTTCCTCTTACTATCTGATAAAAACCCCGGGCACCCCTCAACTGCCCGGGGTTTTTCGTACCCTTTTTGGGGATGTGAAGATTGGGGTTATTTTTAATGGTTAAAGGGTAGAGGAGCTTGCTAATATAAAAGCAAAAAAGGACAAGCTATGCCGTCTTCACGCTTAGACCCATTCGCTCCGGCAGGGGTACACTTTCGCCCGGTATCTTTAGAACTAATTAAAGTACGCCTGACAGGGGTAGCGATTTTTATGCTTTCTTTTTCCGCGGTAGCGGTGGTTCTGTTTTTTGTTCTACCTCAAAAGTGGATAGCACCAGTGTTGATAGCCGTCATCTTAGCGATAGCGCTCTGGCTGCTATGGCTAATTCCACGGCAAGTGCGCGCAATGGGGTGGGCGGTAACAGGAACTGACCTACAGATACGGAAGGGAATAATGTTTAAATCCCTGACCGTGGTGCCCTTGGGGCGTCTGCAATACGTAGATGTAGAAGAAGGTCCCATTGCTCGACACTTTGGGATCGCGCAGGTCAAACTACACACTGCCTCGGCAACTACCGATGCGCAGCTACCGGGAATACCTCGCGAACAGGCCGCCCAGTTGCGGGAAGAAATCTCTGAACTGGCCGAAACTAACCTTGAAGGTATTTAGATGGCTGATCAAAACCGTAGCGAATACACTCGAGAAACGTTTGACGATAACCACGCCGTAACTGTGGATATAAAACAGTCCGCCACCGAGATAGAGCCGGTTAGTAACAACAGCGCAAAAGGCTCCTCCTGGCGTCGGGTACATTGGCTAACCCCGCTGTTACAGGTCTGGCAGGCGCTGGTAGTTATCGTGTTGGCAATGCTGACGCAATCTTTAGGTAACTTAATAAAACTAATTCAGGGGATTCGGAAGGGGACGCCGGGACACCCCGTCATATGGTTGTTACTTATAGGGGCAATACTGGGGATTCTGGTCCTGCTATTCACCTACCTTTACCTTGCTTGGCGAGCAACGTCCTGGAAAATAACCTCTACCGATGTGCAATACCGTCGGGGGATTTTCTTTAAAAAGCATCGGAAGATTCCCCTAGATCGAGTGCAATCAGTAGATGTCTATCGGCCGTTAGCTGCCCGTATATTTGGCTTGGGAGAGTTGCGTGTGGAGTCCGCGGGTGGGCAAGGATCGCGGGTAGAAATCCAATTCCTCGCCAATAAATATTTAGATCAAGCCCGGCGAGAAGTAGTCGCTCGCATAGCTGGGCGTTCCCTCAATGATGAAACCTCTCGACAGACGGGAGCTAAAGGCCTGGCCGGCACGGATCTTTTTGCCGAGGACGATTACCGTCTAGACCGGGATGAGTATGAAGTTTATCGGGTTTCACCAGGACGCCTGATAGCCTCCGTGCTGTTGACTTCCCAAACGGTATGGTTGCTGGTAATGGCACTGATTGTAGCGATTTGTGCTATCGTGCTGTTCATTACGGCGGATCTAACTGTGCAGGGGCTAGTCGCGGGAAGCATTATCCCCACCATTATTTCCATTGGAATTATTCCCCTGATGATACTGTCTTATGCCTGGTCACGTTTTAACTCCGGTTTCAATTTCAGCGCCAATATCACTCACGATGGGATTCGGATTACTTCGGGTCTGCTCGCTCTAAAATCCCAGACCTTGCCGCCCGGACGTATTCATGCCATCCGGTTTATCCAACCGCTACTGTGGAGACCTTTCGGCTGGTGGCAAGCAGAAGTTACCCTCGCCGGGCATGGGGTGGAAACCAGCGGTAACCAAAAGAAACAAGCTGCCGACAATCTACTTTTGCCAGTGGGAACCTTGGAACAGGCAAAAGTTATTTTGCAGATGGCGATCCGAGATTTAGGGGCCAGTGAGGGCGCAGCAGCCGACAGGCTACTGCAGGCGGCTTTTAACGGCAAGAACTCAGGTTCGGAATCGAAAGTTATATTCACTCCTTGCAGCGAAAAAGCCAAGATTCTAGATCCCCTTGCGCGCTTTCGTCGCGCCTTTGCTGCCACCGCGACCGTGCTTATCTACCGTGACGGGTGGCTGCGGCGCAAAGTTACCTTCGCACCCCACGAACGCGCCCAATCGGTTACTACCAGCGCCGGTCCCCTCCAGCGAAGCCTAGGACTGGCGGGTGTGCGCCTAGATTTAGTACCCGGTACCGCCCAGATGAAAGTTCCACACCTAGATGCAACGCTGGCAGCTCAACTTGCTGAACATGAACTGGCGGTCTCAAAAATACGTTCCCAAGTGGAGCCGAATGCCCAGTGGGCAGAGCGTATGCTACAAACCCTCCGCCCTACCGGACAATAATTGCGACGTGCTTGCGTGCGGGGCTGGCTCGATAAAAGTACTCCAGGGAACCCCATTTTTCTCGCTTCAGCGTGAATGGAGATTGATAACAGGAGGCTAAAAAGCGTGTTTCCGACTAAAAAAGATGGTGACAACGCGTGTGCCTCTGACCTGAATCAGGCGGTGAACGCGCAAAACTTAGGCATACCCGGATTCTTCCGCGCAGTATTTCAAATGGGTAACAACATGCACTGTCAGAACTTCAACACAAGGTTATGATGGCAGGGTGAAAGATACCTGCCGGGTGTTTGCTCGTGACGTAAAGCGGATCTTTGCGGTTCCACGATCCTTGATTATCGTAATCGGCATCTTGGTTACCCCAGCTCTGTACACTTGGCTGAATATTTTGGCCTTCTGGAACCCCTACACCGTGACAGAAAACCTGCCCATAGCGGTGGTGAATAACGATGTAGGAACGGAATCTGCACTGACTGGTCGGCTAAATGTTGGCAACCTCGTAGTCGAACAATTGTCAGAGAATGAACAGCTTGGCTGGCAGTTTGCAGATCAACGCACAGCCAATCATAAAATCAGAGCCGGGGAAGTTTATGCTACTTTCGTTATTCCCAAGACCTTTAGTAAAGATTTAGTTGCTATTTTCAGTGGCGAGCGTCACCAGCCGAGTATCGACTATTACGTAAATGAAAAGAAAGGCGCTATTGCGCCCAAAATTACTGATGTCGGAGCAAATGAACTCGATATTAAAATCACGTCAACTTTCCGGGGGCAGGTCGGGGAAGCCATTGCACAGGCCTTGCGTGACGGCGGGTTGAAGATTGACGCGAATGTAGTTGGTGCGCAGGGAAGTGCTTTAGACGCTTTGAGTGGTATCTACCGGGATCTGACCGATGCGCAAGGCAGTTTGGATTCCGTCAGTGTATCTTTGACGGATTCTTTAGAAACCATGAAAAAAGTCCGGGTTGCGCTGGCTGCAGCTGACCCGGCGTTGGCTGATGTTTCCGCGTCCTTGGGTGAGGCCCAAGGCGTTTTAAGGACGGTTGTCTCCGATGCTTCTGAATTTTCTGCCATAGCGGGGGAAACCAGTATTAACGCCCAAAAGGCACTCAGTGAGTCCTCAGCGGCGGCGAGTTCGGCGGTATCGAATGCGACGAATAGACTCACAGAAATAGATTCACAGTTGCAATCCAGTATTCAACGTACAAATGCTTCGATAGCGAAAATGCGTGATCAGATTGCGGTTTTGGAAGGATTCCCCCAGACACAAAAGCTCGCTGGGCAGTTGAAGACCCAACTGAATGAGATGGAGGATCTGGTGTCCAGGGTTGGGAAAACCGGGTCAGATGCGGCAAAAACAAGCAGGGATTTTAAGGCACTTATGACAGCCTTTGATCGGGCTCTGACCGATGCGCAACGTAGTGCCACTGGTCTGCGTGAACAGTCCGCCCAGACCGCATCCACATTAAACTCCCGGGTGACGCAGCTGTCGGCGCAGCTGGGAGCCATAAAATCCGCGGTGGGTACCGCACGGATTTCCCTCAAAGAAATTTCGGCTCTGACTCACGGAATTGATGACCAGATTGTGGACACCCAAAAGGTGCTTGAACAGTTGCAAGGCAATCTGGGCGCGCTTTCCGGTGCGGCTAGTGGAGCGCAAACGGATGTGGCGACTCTGGCTACCGCGCTACGGACAGGACCCTTGAAAACCGTCATTGGTTTGGAACCGACCAATATCGGACGCTACCTAACCTCACCAGTAAAATTCGATCAGCAGACGCTCTTTCCTATCAACTCTTACGGTTCGGGAATGGCAGCCATGTTCATCAATCTCTCCCTGTGGATTGGTGCGCTTATCCTGGTCATAATTTTCCGGGTAGAAGTCGATAAAGAAGGCTTTGACTGGTTGAGTTTGCGCTCGGCTTATCTGGGGCGATTCATGCTCTCCGGGGTGCTTTCTATAGGGCAGGGGTTGATAGTCAGCGTGGGCAGTTTGCTGCTGGGAGTGCAGGCGGCAAATGTTCCCGCTTTCATCGCTACTTCCATGCTGATCGGACCGTGTTATTTGGCAATTATCTATGCCTTGGCAGCCGCATTCAGTCACGTGGGGCGCGCCCTGGCAATATTGCTGGTGGTGTTGCAGATTCCCGGTGCCTCGGGTATCTATCCGATTGAACTCATGCCCAGATTTTTCCGCCAGCTTTCCCCGGTGCTCCCGTTTTCTTACGGCATCGACGCGATCCGAGAAACTATCGGTGGGTTCTATCACGGGCGTTTCTGGCATGTTATGACGGTTTTATTGCTTATGAGCGTCGCTGTGTTCCTTCTGGGGTTTGTGGGGAGACGTCGTTTCGGTTACTTCACCCAGCTGTTCTATGATGATTTGGCTCGCACTGAACTGGTCGTGAATGAAGACGTTCAGCTGCAAAGTCGCGGTTACCGCTTGAGCAACATCATTGCGCTGCTGGCGAACCGGAAAGAATTTTCCACCCGTATCCGGCAACGTCAAGAAGAATTCAATGCCCGCTATCACGCTTTGATTAATGGAGTGAGCAGCGTGGGGATTTTGGGACTGGTTGTACTCGGGATGATTTCCTGGCTCACCTCCGCCAGTAAGCCACTGCTCCTGGGGATACTAGCGATTTGGGGAGTGGCCATCATGGGGACTCTGGTTGGCGTAGTGGTACTAAAGAGTTCCATCGAACGAGCCGAGAGCTTATCACATCTGACGGAAGATGAACTTTTCGAGAGCCTAGCTCGCCAGCGAGAAACGAATGTTGCTAAAACCGAAAATCGATCGGAGAGCCAAAGCAGCGGAGATTACCGCAGCCGCAGTAAACGTCACCTCATTAGCGCGTCTGTGCGGGCAGACGCTGTGGATGAAAGTACTGAGAAGCCGGCTGGCGAAACCGATGCCTCCGCAACTAGCGAGGAGCCCCGATGAACGAAGTACTTTTCATCATCCGAGACGATTTCCGTCAGATTCGCGGCAGTATCATGGTTCGGATTTCCATGGTTCTGTTGATTGCCGTGCCCTTGTTCTTCACCTGGTTCAACGTGCTGGCGACCTGGGATCCCTTCTCAAATTCGGGACGGCTGAAGATTGCCGTGGCTAACACCGATGAGGGTTACACCAGTAAAATACTGAACGTCAAAGTCAATGTGGGGAATACGGTGCTAAAGGAACTGGCAGTAAATGACCAGTTTGATTGGGTAATAACCAGCAAAGATAAGGCTTTGGAGGGTGCGCGTTCGGGGGAATATTACGCGACAATTGTGTTACCACCGGATTTTTCACGGTCCATGTTTACCTTCTATGCCGGCGGAGCTGCCCCGGCAAATATCACGTTGCACACAAACGAAAAAAAGAATCCGCTGTCAGCCAATCTCACCACCCAAGGAGCTCAGGGAGTAACCGCTCAGATCAACACGACTTTTTCGCAAACCTTGGCAGAAGTCGCCGTGGGTATTGCTGAGGACGTGTCTTCTTACCTGGACACTGCCGACACTCAGGCTGCTCTAGATCGGCTGAGTAACCACCTCGAAACCCTCTCTGCACAACTAGATTCCGGGGCGAACACAGTCAGTTCTGTATCTACCTTGATAGGTTCAGCAGTACCGCTGGCTACTGGGGCAAAACAGCTGGCAGCGGGGTTGCAGAACTCCTTTGAGGAGGCTGTTGACTCCACATTTGCTTCCGGGGGTAATCGCACCGGTGGAACAACCGATCCCCTTGCGGCTGTCTCTGCTCGGCTTGATGATGCTGTGCGACTGGCAGCAGGCAATATCTCCGACCTGCAAAAGCAGTTAGACAAATTGCTGGATTCGGCCAATAGTACCAGCCAAAGCAGTGCATCAACTTTCGAAAAGCTTAAGACCTTGTTGGATAAACAAATCACTGGCTTCCAACATACGAGGGATGCACTCGGGCAGGCATTGGGACCGGACGGAGCGAATTTAGAGGGTAAGGATCCGGCTGCCGATCGCTTGCTTGCTGAGATGGACGCGGCGATTTCTCGCCAACACACCTTGTCAGAGCGACTGGGTAGTACCGCGACTGACCTGCGTAGAGGAGTAACTCTCGATTCTGACCTGAGAAAGAAAGCCCGCCAAGCCATAGCAGACGCGCAACAGGCCATTGAAACTGCTCGATCCAATTATCAGAAAAACTTGCAGCCAAAGATTGAAAGCCTACGTACAAACCTGGATTCTGCCGGAAAAAATGTGAAGGTTTTCCGTTCTTATCTGCAGGCGGTGCAAGCTGACCTGTCGGAAAGCGCAGGCGGAATGATTGCGAGTATGCGCCGTTCCCAGAAGAGCCTAGACAATACCGCGAAGAGAATGCGTGACGGAGCCACCCGCTTGAATCAGACTCGGCAACAGATTGCGTCCACCCGGGCGCAAGGTGACTTGAACAAAATCGCTACCACGTTGGGAGCTGAACCCAAAGATTTTGCCCGCCTAATTTCTTCCCCCATAGCGGTAAAACGCAATGCAGTGTTCCCGGTCGCTACTTTTGGGGTGGGGATGACTCCACTATTTACCGTTATAGCCCTGTGGGTGGGGGCGCTCCTGGCGGGGGTTTTCCTGCGTGCTGAGGTCTCTGAGAATGTGGGTAAACGCTACCTAGCGAGCATTGAACCCCAGAAAGATCCGGATGCAGACGCTGATGCTGATACGAACACGGAGGAATTATCCCGGTCGGAAGGGGCGGATGCAGAAGATATCGAAACTGCATCGACTCCAGTTGCGAAATCAGCCAGGAAAGCCGCGGCAAAAAAGCCTATATTCACCGGGGCTCAGGAGTATCTAGGACGTTACTTTATGTTCTGGGTAATCGGGATGGCACAATCGACATTGCTTATGATTGGGCTGATTGTGTTCGTGGAGATTGAACCGGTGCATCCCTTCCTGTTGATTTTATCGGGATGGGTTATTTCCACCGTATTTACCATTATCGTTTATACGCTGGTCGTGGCGCTTTACAATGCGGGTAAAGCCTTAGCAGTGGTGTTGCTGGTGTTACAGATTTCTGCGGCTGGCGGAGCCTATCCACTGGAACTGCTACCACAATGGTTCCAAAGCATCAGTCCCTGGCTGCCCGCCACTTATGCGATTAACCTGATGCGTTCAGCTATCGCCGGAATTTATGCAGGGGACTTTGCTTATAACCTGGTGATGATCCTGATGTTTGTGATTCCGAACTTGCTGCTCGGGATGGTTTTGCGGCGCACGATTGCCGGGCGGATCCACGATATGACTAAAGAGGTTGAAAAAACGAAAGTCATGTAGCCAGGGCAAAGTGTGCGCGACGCGGCCGGGCTTTGCCAGTTACTGATCGGGGAGGCGGGGGTTTATCCGAGTGGGCGAGGTGGGCATAAGAATTCGGAAAACGTCGCTACGTTTTCCGAATTCTTGGGCGGGAGGAAAAACCCGGCCTCCCTGCGCACCGGACTGGTTCAGGCAGTAGGGAAAACCTAGCTTCCCCCGTCAGCTAGGCAGGTTTTCTTTGGCTATGTGGGTGCTACGGTCAAAGTCCTCAACGTTATTGGCGGAGTTTCCTCCCAAGGGGGAAGATACCAAGGGAACTTTCTTGAAGGTTAGCGCTGGGTCATAGGGCATGGGGCGCTGTCCTTTACGGCGCGCCGCTGCAATGAAGCTGGCTATCCAGGAAAGAACCGTCCAGATCGCCAGTACCACTAGCGCTTTACCCAAGTGTAGTTCTCCGCCGGCAATCGCGGCGCGAATAGTACGCGCCACATGGGTCATGGGGAACAGCGGGCTAAGGACCTGGAAGAACTTCGGAGCCGTCTCTACCGGGAAGGTTGCGCCGGTAGAGGTAATTTGCAAGCATAGCAAGATTACTGACAGGGCACGTCCTCGGTATCCGAGGGCAGCTACACAAGCCTGGTTTACTGCCACGTATCCGATAGAAGCTAATACTGCTATCAAAATTAGAGCCCCAAAGTTTTGGGCGTTGAGCTTCAGGAATAGTTGCAAGCCGATCACTACGGTGATCGCCTGTAGTGCTCCAAAGAGAGCCCCAATGGACATAGACCTGAAACCGCAACGCCAGAAACTCTCCTGGGGGTGGCGCCGTAGATCCAGAGCGGGGAAGATCAGGAAGATCGCGATGCCGCCGATCCACAGACATAGCGCCATGAAGAAGGGGGCGAATCCGGCACCGTTATCATGAACCGGATTTTCGCGTACCGATTTTACATCTGCTACCCCGCTGGCCGCCTGAGAAACTTTCTCTGCTTGCCCCTTGTTCACGGTAGGAACTTGATTAGCGCCGTCACGTAGCCCGTCTTCAAGATCGGAGGCGCCTATCGTGAGTTTATCGATTCCATTTGAGAGCTGTTTCCCTCCCTCAGAAGCTTTACCGGCCCCTTGGGACAGGGAATCGAGGCCATCGCTGAGGGTACTGGCGCCCGCGCGCAGCTGGGCAGAATTTTTATCTAAAGTTGCCGCCCCGGAAGCGAGTTTTCCTACCCCTTGTTGCGCCTGGTCTAAACCATTCGCTAAGGCAGAAGTGCCATCCTTGAGAGTCGGTTTTTGCTTTCCGGCTTGGGAAGGCGGGGTGAGGGCAGTTTGCCGGCTCAGTTCCTTAACTCCTTGATCGGCCGCGTTTAGTTTCGCCTTTATTCCTTCGGGCTTCAGCTGGGATAGTTTGCCTACTTCCTGTAGCAGGCCCTGTGCCTGAGTGATCTTCCCAGAAAGTTGCTTTAGAGTTATTCTCTGTTCACCGGCGATTTTGGCCAGGGCGGCGCACTGGGGAACTGAGGGAAGGTCTGTGGAAGGTAGCTGCGCGCACTGGTCAACTGCTCTTTGAAACTGGATCAGGAACTGGGCGATTTTCGCGGTATCAACCCCAGAATTAGCTAGGGGGGCCAGCATATCAATCAGGTCGTTGCCGCTTTTTGCTAGTTCACTGACTTCAGGTTGCATAGCAGCTATCTGCTGGTGAATCTGGTCGATACCGTCATCAACTTGCTTGGCGCCAGCAGCTAGTTTCGGCATATTGCCATTGAGCTGCCCTAGTCCGGAGTTAAGACTGGAAACTCCGCCGGTATAGGCGCTGACACCATCGCGCAGCTTTAGAGCGCCATTGCGGATTTTAACGCTGCCATCAGCTAGTTCGCCCAATCCCACTACTAGGGTGTCAGCTCCGTTTCCTAATTTATTTCCGCCTTCGCTAAGCTTTCCGGCTCCAGAGGCCGCATCGAGGAACCCTTCCTTGAGAGGGCCGGTGGAAAGCAAAAGTTGATCAATATAGCCGGATGCGCCCTCCTGAGATAAAGCTGCCTGGAGAGCTAGGGCAGCGGAAGTAGCCATAGTGCCCTGCAAATAGTTAACCGAGTCATCGGTACGCAGCTCTAACTGGGCTTTCTTTTCTGGGACCTGTTCTTGTGGGTCGGCAAGTTTCGCGTAAGAGCTGGAGAGATTATTGGGTATCAGCAGCAGGGCTTTATAAGTTCCGTCTTTCAGCCCTGATTTGGCCTGGGGGAGGGAGGCCTTGGTCCAGTCAAAACCGGGGGCATCATCTTTATAGAGTTCTTTTTCTAGGCTTTCTCCTAGATTTAAAGATTTTTCGCCATTTGCCGTGGTGGCGGTAGCTGGATTATCCAGGTTTACCACCGCGGCTTTAAGTACATTTACCCGCTGCATCGGATCTTCATATGCCCAGGTAAAGAGACCAGAATACATTAGTGGGATCACCAGGATGCCGACAATCACGATCACGTTAGAAATAGTGTTCCAACGGGATTTCTTTCCCATCGCGCCTCCCAATTTTATTGGCTTACTTCTTTTCTAAACCGTTACGATACACCTGTGTATCCATTGGTGTTAATTGCCGGTACGCGCTACTTTCAGGTAGAAGACCAGCTTCCAGCGACAATCCCCGGAGATGGGGCGAAACTCACTATCGGAACGTGCCTTATCCACCTGCCAAAGCTGGGGGGAAATCAGAGGAGCATGAGCATAATCTACCTGGTCGCCCACATCTAAATCTAGGTAGGTGACCACCAGTTCATCAGCTACTTTCATCCCCTCCTCATAAAGACGTGCCCCGCCGGTAATCCAGCATTTTTCCGCTCCGGAAACCTCTGCTAGTTCGATAGCCCGCGAAAGAGAAGAAGCCACCTGCGCACCCTCGGTCTGGTATCCCGCCTGGGAAGTAAGTACGATGTTTAATCTTCCGGGAAGCGGGCATTTTCCTAAAGCTTCAAAGGAGCGCCGCCCCATAATGATCGGGCTTCCGATAGTGGTGGCCTTAAAATGCTTAAAGTCAGCGGGAACATGCCAGAGCATTTTCTGTCCATCTCCGATAACTCGGTGTGCTGCCTGTGCCCAGATCATGCCAATCTTCATCACTTACCTCCTAAACCGCTATCGGTGCCTTAATAGTCGGGTGGTGGCGATAGTTCTCGATCTCGATATCTTCCCAGCTATAGGTGTAAAGATTATCGGCACGGCGCAAATGCAAAGTGGGGAAGGGATAAGGCTCGCGGGAAAGTTGCTCGCGTACCTGCTCTACATGGTTGCTATAAATATGGCAATCCCCTCCGGTCCAAATCAGGTCCCCTACTTCCAGCCCGGTTTGCTGCGCCAGCATGTGGGTAAGTAAAGAATAGGAAGCGATATTGAAGGGAACGCCCAGGAACATATCGCAAGAACGCTGATAAACCTGTAAAGAGAGGCGGCCAGCGGCCACATAGGTCTGGAATAGCAGGTGGCAGGGGGCAAGCGCCATTTTATCTAGCTCAGAAACATTCCAGGCTGATACCAGCATACGGCGCGAGGATGGATCGTTTCTAATAGTAGAAAGCAGGTTCTCAATCTGGTCGATATTACCCCCAGGGCTGGGCCATGAACGCCACTGGACTCCGTAAACTGGCCCTAGCTCGCCCTCTTCGTTGGCCCAATCATCCCAGATGTGAACCTTCTTTTCCTGCAGAGGATGTACATTAGAGCTGCCGGATAAGAACCAGAATAATTCTTCGGCAACTCCCCGCATGAACACCCGTTTAGTGGTAATCAAAGGGAAAGAGTCCGCCAAGTTGTAGCGCAGTTGGGCTCCAAACAGTGAGCGGGTTCCGGTTCCGGTACGATCCGCTTTTTCACTGCCAGATTCTAAAATTTTGGCTAGTAAATCCTCGTATTGACTATCTATCATGCCCTTACCTTTCGCTAGTCGCTAGCCCATATTCTAGCCGGTAATTAGCGATATGCGCGCTCCAGATAGCCAAGAGCTCAATCGAATTAGTAAGAAAAGCCGAGGGGAGCTATGTGTCCTAATCGGCGAAGAAATCTGGGTTCGCCGCGGAGGAAGAGATAGGCTCGGCGGTTAGATCAATCACCGGTGCTAGTTCCACCATTAAATCCTGGGCAGAAAAGTCCCGAATTGGTCCCAGAGCTGCCTGTACTCCCTCGGAAGTGCGCCGCGCCACCGCTTTACCCGATAAATAACCCACCCCGGCGCCAATCCCGAAAGGAATCAGCCGTCCCGCGATCCGACCAGCGGTACGCCGGGTCATTTTCTTAGAGGCATATTTCATTAATGCCTTGTTGACCTGACCCAAAGTGGGGGAAGAAAGATTTTTCAGTGAGGAACGAGCCCAAGCCAAAGTGCTCAGCCCTAATTGGTCAGACACGATTTCCGCGCCCTCTTCACCTAACAGGCTAGATAGCACTAGCGCCCGTCGCTGCTCACGATCGGTAGGGCGGACGCCGTGCAGGCGAGAAATAGCTAAAATATAACTGCTGGTCTGCACGGCATAAACTGCCAGTTCTCCCGCGGTTAACCCCAAAGCCACTCCGGTGCCGCCACCCGGTAGCGTCGCACCCGCCCCCACCGCGGAGGATGCGTAGGCAGTGCGGCGAATATATTGTTTAGTTAAAATTTTTTCCAGCTCAGCCACCTGTGCCTGCGGGTGCTCTTTGGCTAGTTGTAACAGTTTCTGATCGATATGCTCACTGGGAATATCCAAGAGAACATCTATGACCTCCCCAAAACTCGAAGCCTGGCGAACTTTGGTTACTGAATCCCGTAATGCCGCGGCAACCTGTTTCTGGGAGACACGATTCTCGGGGCGAAAAAACTGGGGAGTTTTAAAGTTAAACATGTGCGGTTTTTCTCCTGGACGTCCTGGTGGTTAGAGTGGATCTGTCAAATGGCTTAATGCTAATCAGGTTAGTCGCCTCTGCTAAGCCCGGCTAGCCTAGCGGAACATTAAACCTTAAGGAAGGGGATAACGCTTGCGTGATTTCGAGCTAGAAGTTGAGTATCCGTCCTCACCAGAAGATGTTTGTCGGATGCTCACCGATCCGGAATTCTTGGAATTTCGCTGGACGCAAATGCCGCAAGTTAACTGCCAAGTCCAAGTAGAGCAGGCGGGGGAAGGTACTTTTGTTTCCCGTGCCCAAGTGGAGTTGGCTAAACTCGCTGCCGCCTCTGCTTATGTGCGCCTGCTCCCCGAAGAGCTAGAGATAGAAGTGGTAGAAAACTGGACCAATAATCCCCGATCCGGTCTAATAGCACAGGGTGATTTTGAAGTTCGTTTCGGTAAAGTCCCGGTGCAGGTGAAAGCGGAAAGTATCCTAGAACCCTGTCCGGGCGAGGAAAATAGAGCCCGGCGGAAAATTAGTGGCACCCTCCAGGTAAATATGCCACTTATAGGGGGCAAAGTAGAGCGGGAGCTACTAGCGCATTTGCAGGTTTTTGCTGATGGGGAAGAAGAGGCGGCTACGCGTTGGTTGGCTAAGTAGACCGGATAAGCCTATAGCGACCTATGCGATGTCCACCCCCAATCTGCGCCTAGCATAGACTGGTACCCGTGAGCGGGATGCGGGAACTGATCCGCCGGTACGGCCGGGATCTATCAGAGAGCGATATTGATCATCTACATCTGTTGGTGGGGGACTGGCAAGTCTTGTCGGACATTGGCAGTGCCGATTTGATTTTATGGATTCCCGATGGTCAGGGGCGTTTCGTGGCAATTGCCCATACTCGCCCGGGGTCCGGTTTTACTATCCACCTGGATGATGTGGTGGGTTTGTCGGCTTCGCCGATGCGCTCGGGGATGTTGGCTTCGGCTTTTGACCCGCACTCACGACCGACAGTTCCGGAAGTGCGGTGGGCGGGATCCTACTCGGTGATTGCCAGTGCTCTGCCGGTTAGGCATGAGGGTCGGGTGATAGCGGCGCTCACCCAAGAAGTAAATATTCAATCTCTGCGGATTTTTGAACAGCAGGAACAGTGGTTTCATAAAACCGCGAATGTGCTGTGTGAAATGATTTCCGATGGAGTGTTTCCCAACGCGGCGATTCCGCTGGCCACTAAGCATGGAATGCCCCGTTTAATTGATGGGGCAATTAACTTAGATTCTCAAGGACAGGTACTTGACCTGACTCCGAATGCACGTTCCTGTCTGCGCCGTCTTGGGGTGCGCGAAGAGGTAAACGGTGCGGTGCTAGCGGAACTAATAACCGAGGTGATCCAAGACCAATCTGAGGTAGATGAGGCTTTGCCGGTGGTGATGATGGGGAAGGCCTCTTGGGTTGCGGAAGTTGAAGCAACTGCCGGGATCGTAGCTTTTCGGGCGCTCCCATTGGAAGAAGGCGGTAAACGAATCGGAGCGCTCTTGCTGTGTCGGGACGTAACCGAGATGCGCCGGCGAGAACGAGAATTGATGACCAAGGATGCTACTATTCGCGAGATCCATCATCGGGTAAAAAACAATCTGCAAACAGTTTCTGCACTTTTGCGGATGCAGATTAGGCGTTCGGATTCCCCGGAAGTAAAGGCAGCGCTAGGGGAGGCGGAGCGGCGAGTGGCTGCCATTGCCCGCGTACATGAAGAGTTATCGCAAACCGTGGATGAAACCATTGAGTTCGATAATATGATCTCTCGTCTGTTGCGGATGGCGGCGACGATGGCATCCACCGATCAAAAAATTGAAACTGCTTTTACTGGTAGTTTCGGAGTGATAGATTCCGATACTGCCTCCGCTTTGGCGGTGGTAATTTCCGAACTGGTAGCCAATGCAGTCGAACATGGCTTGGGTGAACAGGGTGGCAAGGTGACCCTGGAGGCTAAACGGGACGGAAATAAACTCGATGTCTGGGTGCGCGACAATGGGTGCGGGCTGGGGGATAAACCGCTGAATGGTTTAGGGACATCGATTGTACGCACTTTAGTGCGCGGAAACTTGAATGGTTCGATTGATTGGAGTTGTCCCGAGCAGGGGACCCAGGTTCATATCCATGCCCTACTTGAGGAGGAAGCCAAATAAATGGGCAAATCACGCAAGCGTCGCGGTTGGCCACAGCTTCCTGTGCCTTTAGCGGGAAAAGTCGTTGATAACCACACGCATTTGCCGCTATGGGAAGAACAGATTCCCCTGGTAGAGGGGGTGCGTCTTAGCCTCGCTGAACAATTGGAACGCGCTCGCCAGGTGGGGGTAAGCGCCATGATTACCTCGGGTTGCCAGCTTGATGAGTTAGCTCCCACTGTAGGGGTGAGCGAAGAACATCCCCAGGTGTTTTGTGCCTTGGCAATTCACCCTAATGAGGCGGCTTTGCATGA
>CAMYAU010000030.1 GCA_947253735.1 uncultured Varibaculum sp.
AGTCTGCGGAACAAGCCTTACAGGCCAGACATAAATCAAGCACCTGCCAAATTTCAGGGTCAGACAAACTGTGAAGCAGTCCCCCATTTGTAGCTTCCTGCAAGATACGCGCCCTACCGCGAGTAGCGTCCTGTTCACGCCCAGTTGCTAGGAATGACGGACACATAAACCCGCCCGCATTACTGTTATCAGCCCGACATTTGCCAACCCCGGTGCAACGATGAAACGCGTCGGTCAGGCTGCCATCGTCCTCGGAAAAAGCAAAACCTTCCGGGTGAGCCTGGATAGCACCTGCTTGGGAGCGGCGGATGTTTTCTTCTACCCCGTCCGGGCCTGCAGGGCCAGTCAGCACCCCGGGATTCATCAGATTGTCAGGATCAAATAAGGTTTTTACCTGCGCAAATAAACCCACAGCTTCCGGGGAATACATTTTAGGCAGCAGCTCAGATCGTGCCCGGCCATCCCCGTGCTCCCCAGAAATCGAACCTCCATATTTTCCGACTAACTGCGCAGCGGCGAATAGGAAGTCCCGCGATTTCCCTAGCCCCGCAGCGCTTCCTAGCGGCATATTTAGCCGTACATGCACGCATCCGTCCCCGAAATGTCCGTAAAGGAGTCCATCCAATTCGAACTTTTCTAACAGCTTCTGAAAATCCTGTAGATAAGCTGCCAGATTTTCTGGTGGAACCGCCGCGTCCTCCCAACCAGGCCAAGCCTGATCCCCCTGGGGAGTACGGCCTCCCAATCCCGCTCCATCTGCGCGGATCCTCCAGATAGCAGCCGCATCAGCTCCGGGGGGATAAATCATGACTGCCTCTCCGCTAGCCCCGGAAGCAGCCGCGAGTTCCCGCGCCCGCTGCAAGGCCGCGTCCTCATCTAGACCTTCCCCGCCTACCTCGCACAGTAGCCAACCGCTACCTTTGGGCAAATCTGGGACTGCGCCTGGGCCTTTATGCTGGCTAACCACTTCTACCAGCCGAGCATCCATACCTTCCACGGCCAGGGGCTTTAGTGGAAGAATCCGAGGCACGGCAGCGGCAGCGGCAATCATATCGGCAAACCCCAGCGCCACCAATACGGGAGCTTTAGGTAGAGGAACGAGGCGCACGGTCGCTTGGGTGATTACTCCCAGGGTGCCCTCGGTGCCAGAAAAGAAAGGAGCCAGGGCGGGACCATTTTCGGGCAGCAGGTGTTCCAGGGAATAACCGGAGACTTGACGTCCAAATCTCCCAAACTCGGTGCGGATGATGGCTAGATTCGCTGCTACCAGGGATTTCAACCCCGGGATTTGTCGGATTTGCCTATCCGCAAGCGGCGTATTCTGAGAGGATTCTGGTAGGTTTTGCGGGGTTTGTCCGGCGATAATCTCACGCCCTAACCCATCGATGAGCCGCAACTCTAGAACATTATCAGAGGTACGCCCATAGGCAGTGGCGTGTGGACCGCAGGCATTATTACCGATCATCCCACCAATGGTGCAGCGCGAAGAGGTAGAGGGATCGGGTCCGAATCGCAACCCATACGGAGCTGCCGCCTGCTGCAACTGAGCTTGTACCACCCCGGGTTCTACGATCGCGTAGCGCTTTTCGGGGTTAATTTTTATGATCCGATTCAAATGGCGCGAGTAGTCGATTACCACCCCCGGGCCAATCGCATTTCCCGCACACGAGGTACCTGCACCCCGGGCAGTGACTGGCATCTGGCATTCCCGAGCTAATCGCAGCAATACCCGCAGGTCATCTTGATCTTGAGGACAGACAATCACCTGTGGGGGGATCCGATAGTTCGAAGAGTCAGTGGCGTAAACTGCACGGTCGGCGCGAGAATCTAGCACTTCTCCGCGGAACTTTTCGTGCAAGCGCGAGCGAAAGGTGCGGTAGTCACCTGCCCCGATAGCCATAACTCACCTTTCTTTACTTTTACCGTTAATCTTATCTGTTCCCCGCTACGCCCTTAAACCCTATTAGTGTCAGAATTATTTATTTCTGACACTAAGGGGGTCTACAGCTGACATTTATAGCATTTACCCAGGTAAACGTCACCGTTCAACTGCCAGCACAGGTCGCTGTCTTACCAGCGATAAAGACAAAGTGAGCAGACATAGAAAATACGCGAAAAATCTATAGGCGGGCACGGCCTTAAAAATGCCCAGGAACTCTAGTGCTACCAGGCAGTAGCCATAGATTGCTGCCCAAAAAATAAATGTTGTCCAGTCTTTGGGCCCTTTAAAAGTCAGGCGCGTTTTCTTAGTTACTACCTGCCACAGCGAAATTACGAAAACAAAACCCCAGAGCATCAGGAAGGCCAGGGGCGCGAACCACTCATCGGTTAGTTGATTGACTTTTAAAGACGCGGCGGAGGCGATTCCTACGAAACCCACGCCTGCCAGACCGATAGCTAAGGTAACCACGGCAATCAATAGTTTTGACTTTGGTCGGGGCTGACGCTGCCAAAAGCGCTGATTTAAATAGACGATCATCGGGGTTTCAAAGAGGTAACCCAAGAAATTCACCCAGATTACGCTCATGAACGTATGGTGGTTAATGGTCAGCGTAATCGGACGGCCTTCCCAAATCCAAAATCCCCCGTTTAGCCTAATAGCTGCCACATCCAGGAGAAGATCCATTGAAACCACTAGCCAGCCCGTGAGCAGTGCCGTCAACCCTCGCGATAACCTGATTTTTTTCGCTAATCTAAGCGCCGCAACCGCTACTCCGCCCCACATTAGTCCCCCAAAGAAAGGGAACTGGTTGGGAGCCCAACCAATGCTAATAAAATACTGTGAACTGTAGTGATAGATTTCGGTAAACCGAACTGCCAGCATTTCGAGGGCGAAACCTGCCAGTGCCGCCGAGAAAAACAGGCTCACCTCATACCAGTTTTTCTTCCTTAAGATATCGGTAACCAATAATGCTGTAAGCAGGTAACAGATAATTTCGAAACTGTTAATCCAATTCACCTTGTCCACCTCCTAACAATGAGTCTAGAGAAAAACCCTTACGAGAGTATTGCTCCCATAAGTCTTTTCTGCGGCTAACCCGAAAATCACTTAGAGGTATAGCGGCAAGTGCGAGCTTGCCGCTATACCTAAAAGGGGGTCGGCGGGATAATCCCGCCGACCCCCAGGGGTGTTATGAAAATAGCTCAGGGAATGACTGCCAAGTTTCCCTGCCCTTCCGGGCGGGGAAACCGAGCACCATCACTTTCAGGCTAGCAGTTACCCGCAGCGATAAACCCCTGTTTGACTAGAAAATAGTCCCTCAGGTAAATCGGCTACACACTTTTAGCAACCAACTTCAGCCTGAACTCCACTAGGCAGTAGCGTCCTCTCCGGATCCCTCAATGTTCTCCAAAGCTACCACGCGACCAGCCTCCAAACGAGCCACTGCCACCCGGAAGGGGGAGCAGGACACATAGTTCAAACCAACCTTGTGGAAGAAGTGAATAGATTCGGGATCGCCACCATGCTCACCACAAACCCCAAGTTTGATTCCAGGATTAGTGGAGCGACCACGAGTTACCCCTTCGTTCACCAGGCGACCCACACCGTGAGTATCAATGGTTTCAAACGGAGAAGTACCAAACACACCCTCTTCAATGTACTCAGGGAAGAATACGCCCTCACAGTCGTCGCGAGAGAAGCCCCAAGTAGTCTGGGTTAGGTCGTTGGTGCCGAAGCTAAAGAAGTCAGCTTCTTTAGCCAAAGACTCTGCAGTTATCGCTGCCCGCGGCAACTCGATCATGCAGCCAATCGGGATATCTAGGGTGACCCGGGCAGCCCCGCAAACCTCACCGATAACTTTTTCGGCACGGTCACGGATCAGTCCTAGCTCGGTAATCGAACCGACCAACGGAACCATGATCTCGGGGCGGGGATCTAATCCCTGTTTCTTCAAATCAGCTGCCGCGCTTACCAGAGCACGAATCTGCATCTCGAAAAGCCCTGGCATCCAAATACCCAAACGGACCCCGCGCAGACCCAGCATCGGGTTAGCCTCATGCATCCTACGTACTGCCGCCAGCATCCGCTGATCGTCAGGATCAACCTGACCTTTGGCTTTTTGCAAAGCGACCTTAACTTCCAATCCGGTCAGATCCGGTAGGAACTCGTGCAGCGGCGGGTCAATCAAACGCACAGTCATCGGTTTGCCGTCCATAACCCGCAGCATTTCAGCGAAGTCACGTTCCTGCAGTTCTCCGAGCTTAGCTAGAGCGTCTTTACGATCCTTAGAACCTTCATCAGATAAAATCGCGTGTTCGACTAGCGGGCGCCGATCACCCAAGAACATATGTTCAGTGCGGCATAGCCCAATGCCGGTGGCTCCGAATTCAACCGCTAACTTAGCATCCTTCGGATTATCCGCATTAGCACGTACCTGCAGCTTGGCACGGTCATCGGCCAGTTCCATCATCCGATCGACGCAGCGTACCAGATCTTTCAGGTCGTCATCATCGTCACAGGCTTCCAGCCCGGCCTCTAAACCAGCTTCTAGATAAGTGGTGACCGGAGAATCTTGAACCGGAACATCACCTTCGAAAACTTCACCGGTGGCGCCATCAATAGCAATTACGTCACCCTCGTGGAAAGTCTTACCGTCAACCGTCAAGGTACCGGCTTCCACATCGATCTCTAACGCTTCCGCTCCACACACACAGGTCTTACCCATACCGCGAGCAACCACCGCCGCGTGGGAAGTCTTACCGCCCCGAGCGGTTAGCACGCCCTCGGCAGCAACCATTCCTGCCAAGTCATCCGGGTTAGTTTCCCGACGTACCAAAATACAGGTTTTACCAGCTGCTTTTGCCGCTTCCGCCTGCTCATTATTGAAGGCGATTCCCCCTACGGCAGCCCCCGGAGAAGCAGCCATACCGGTAGTTAACCGCACCCGGTCCGAATCTACATCGAACTGCGGGAACATCAGCTGGGTAAGCTGTTCGCCAGTGACGCGTTCTAGCATCTGATCCTTGGTGATCAGGCGTTCCTCGTTAAGCTGTACCGCAATCCGGAAAGCAGCAGCCGCGGTCCGCTTACCCACCCGGGTCTGCAGCATCCACAGCTTACCTTTTTCAATTGTGTATTCAATATCACACATATCCTGGTAGTGGGTTTCCAGGCGACGCATGATCTTGACTAGCTCTTTATAAACCGGTTCATTAACCGTCTTTAGATGAGACAGAGGTTCGGTATTGCGGATCCCCGCCACCACGTCCTCACCCTGAGCATTCATTAGGAAGTCACCATATACCCCGGATTTACCGGTGGAAGGATCCCGAGTGAAGGCCACGCCAGTACCGGAATCATCACCCATATTTCCGAACACCATGGTGCAAATATTTACCGCTGTGCCCAGGGAATTCGGGATCCGTTCCCGGCGGCGATAAATCGCTGCCCGCTCAGTGTTCCATGAACGGAAGACTGCCTCCACTGCCATATCCATCTGGGTGCGCGGATCCTGTGGGAAATCACTGCCGGTTTGTTCTTTAACGATCTGCTTAAACTGCGCGGTTAGATCCTGCAGGTTTTCGGCAGTCAAATCAACGTCAGCACTCGCCCCAACCTTTTCTTTCATGGCATCCAGCGCATCGGCAAACAGATCCCCATCAATCCCCAGAACCGTTTTGCCGAACATTTGCACCAGGCGACGGTAAGAGTCCCATGCGAAACGGGCAGACCCGGACATTTTAGCCAGGCCTGCGACCGAACGGTCATTAAGTCCCACGTTGAGGACGGTTTCCATCATTCCCGGCATCGAGAACTTTGCACCTGAGCGCACTGATACCAGTAGCGGCTCCTCCTCGTCCCCTAGGGTACGTCCAATCTGGTCTTCTACCCCGCGTAGTGCTTTGGTTACTTCCGGAACCAAGCTTTCGGGAACCTCATTATGTTTGAGATACGCCCGGCAGGCGTCGGTGGTGATCGTAAAACCGGGGGGAACGGGCAAACCTAGATTGGTCATCTCCGCCAGGTTGGCACCTTTGCCTCCCAGCAGGTCTTTCATATCCTTGTTGCCCTCGGCGAACGTGTAGACATACTTTGCCATAAGTTAATGGCCTCCATTTATATTTTCAACTGCGCTATGTAGCGATTCTTTCGTTCCTAATCTTAACAGGTAAAAGTGAGACTCTAGGCCTTGAGTCCCTGAAGTAAAACCCAAGAGAAACTATTCGAGCTTTTCGCAAAACTTCCCGACAAAATTTTTAGCAATTTTACGCACCTAGATCTCCTTAGATCAGAAGCAATCGCCGTTTCAGCAGCGGGGCAGCCAAGTTGAATGTCTCAATCGCATAAACTATTCACTGTGTCAGAGTATCCCCCTAGGAGGCAGCGCCTGCGATCCCGAGCTAGCCGCTCGCGCCGGCGCTCGGATTGGAATTTACTTATTCGCGCCTCCTCGCTCGCAATGGCATTGACTATCACCTTCATTTTGATCATTTCCGCCATGCCGCGAGCCCCAAAAAATACTGAAGCGGAGCAGACTGCCCCCACTTTGCACTGGACAGCAGTCCCGATTACTAACCCTAAACAGGAGACGAAAGGCCCCGCGGTTGCGCTACAGGTAAAGGGAGATCTAGCGGGGGGAGAAACTTCCAGTAACATTCCACAGTCTGCCTCTGGAACAACCTCAGTAGTCCCTGGTACTTGGCCAGGACGTGGCACCGGTAAGGTTTATTTTTATCGAGTTGAGGTTGAAAACGGGCTTCCTATTGACGGCAAAATCGCCGCGCAAAGTATCCATGCTATTTTGAACGATCCTCGTGGATGGGGCGGAAGGCAAGGCGCTATGTCTTTTACCCGTACCGACGGCCAAGCTGATTTTCGGATAGTTATCGCTAGTCCCTCGCTCACAGATAAGCTTTGTGCTCCATTATCCACCAACAGCGTGTCCAACTGCCGCAACGGTGACAATGTAGTGCTTAACGCACACCGTTGGATAGGGGGCGCCAAGATGTGGTTCCAAAAAGGTAAGACCCTGACTGATTACCGCATTTACGAAGTTTCCCACGAAACTGGGCACTGGTTAGGGCACGGGCATCTGTTTTGTCCCCAGCCCGGGGGACTCGCTCCCGTCATGCAACAGCAAAGCTCAGATGGCGGAGATAACCTAGGATGTATTCCCAACGGTTGGGCAAATCCCTAGACTTGCCGGCGACAGCTTATGTTGAGGTTGCGTTCAGGACTACTTCAGGAGGCTCAGGAAGAATAAAACCATGAGCGTATTAATAACAATCGGTTTCGTACTGTGTGGAGCCGGGCTGGTGTTTTTAGTTGCCCGGAGCGTGGGGGCTTTGAATACCCGTGAGCGAGCCCGTAAAACTCACTTTGAGCAGGAGATTGGGAGCGTAGAAAACCTGCTGGCGTCCTCGCAAGCTGATCGGGATAAGTTACGCCAGATGCGGGATCAAGGGCGTCTGCAACGCTGGGACGCTATCCGAGACGTTATGCGCGAAGAGGGCGTACCTGAAGAGGTAGCCACCGAGTTTATTGACCGCCTGTAGGCGGACCTTATTTTCGGGTTTTTCGGGCAAAATAACACCCGAGCACGCTAGTCAACTGTATTGGAAAATTTTCCAGTAGGAAGTAAGTTCCCTTTATACCAGCCACACTAAGGTGCTCACCGCCCTAGGCAATACGATCGACCAAGGTGTCGGCAAATTTTTCGAGGGCGGCCTTAACCTCTTGATCTTTCAAAGAAGCAATCGCCGCTTTGGCTTCCTCACACCAAGAAAAAGCTAATTGCCGGGTACGTTCCAGCACCGAATGCGCGCGCAGCATCTGCACTACCCGCTCTAAAGCCGCATCCTCACTCACCAAAGTTCCCCGGCTAAGTTCTGCCAGAATTTTTTGCCCGGCTTCGTCGAGGACGCCCTGTGCCGCATCCTGCCGCAGCAGCAGAATCGGCATGGTGTCTACACCCTCACGCAAATCTGTTCCCGGGGTTTTCCCGGAATCGGCACTATCAGAGGACAGATCGATAACATCATCTGCTAATTGGAAAGCTACCCCGATCTTTTCCCCAAACTGCACAACCGCCTTAATGACATCCTGGGGAGCCCCGGAAAGTTCCGCCCCAAATCGCGCTGATTGCGCCACCAGGGAACCAGTCTTATCTGCCAGCACCTGGATATAGAACTGTACCGCATCCTGTCCATTTTCTGGTCCGAAAGTTTCATTCAGCTGCCCGCGGCACAAGCGATCGAAAGTTACCGCATGCTGTAAAACTGCCTCAGGCCCCAAGGTGGCAACCACTTGCGAGGCACGGGCAAAGACTAAATCCCCCGCCAGAACCGCACGGTTATTTCCCCAGACCCGTTGCACTGCGTTCACCCCGCGCCGAGTGGGAGCCGAGTCCATAACGTCATCGTGATACAAAGTAGCCAAATGAGTCAGCTCGACCACTACACAGGCGCGCAACACTTCCTCCGAAAAGGAACGCGGCCCTAGGTTCGAGCACAGCAATACCAAACCGGGACGCATCCGTTTGCCACCGGCTTTCGCCAGGTGCCCAATGATATCGTCGAGCACTCCCCGGTCATCAGATAGTACCGAAGCCAAGCGGTCTTCCACTTGCACTAGGCCGTCAGAAATCCGATCTTCAAGCTCGTCAATACGTTGCTGCGACAAGTTACTCACGGAATAACAATATAGGTGTTTTGCAAAATATCTAGAACTGATCCCGGGAAAACCCCCAGAAGCACAGTTAAGAGGGCGCAAATCCCGATCGCTACATAGGTGATCTCGGCGTGTGGAGCAACCATGGTATTTTTCGCCACCGGATCTAGGAACATGATCTTCCCCAGACGGAAATAGTAGAAGGCGGTAATCGCAGAGGCAATCACCGCGCAAATAACCAGGGCAGTTGCCCCTCCTTGCAGGCCGGCGCTAAAAGCGAGGAATTTCGCCATAAACCCGGCAGTCAACGGGATCCCGGCAAAAGATAGCAAGAATAGCATCATGCAGCCGGCCAGTACCGGATGGGTTTTCCCAAAACCGGCCCAGGCTGGCAGGGAATGTTGTTCGGCAGTAGCTACCCCGTCCTCGTTAGTTACCCTAACCAGGTAGATGATCGCGAACGCTCCAATAGTGGCGACCGCGTAAGACAGCAGATAGAACAACACTGCAGCGTTAGCGTTAAGCGCACCCTTGGTGAAGGCAATCAGAATAAATCCAGCATGGGCAATAGACGAGTATGCCAACATCCGTTTGATGTTGTCTTGTACCAAACCAAAGAAAGTGCCCACCGCCATCGTCAAAATAGCGACTGCCCATAGGAACGGCTTGAAGTTCGCCTCGTACTGTACGACTACCGTAGAGAAGAAGCGCAACATGGCTAGGAATGCCGCTGCTTTTACTCCCGCAGCCATAAAACCGGTAACCGGGGTGGGGGCACCCTGATACACATCCGGGGTCCACGCATGGAAAGGAGCCGCGCCAATCTTAAAGAGCAGCCCCACCAACATCAGGGCAGCCCCAGTCATCAACAGCGCCGGGGAAGCTACCCGGTAGGGAATCGCCAACGCCAATTGATCTAGCAGTAGCGATCCGGAATATCCGTATAACAAAGACATTCCCATCAGCATGAATCCGGAAGCAAACGCTCCTAGCACGAAATATTTAAGAGCAGCTTCCTGGCTGAGGAGGCGGCGGTAACGGGCCATAGCACTCATCGCATACAGGGGTAGGGAAATGATCTCTAATGCCACAAACAGAGTCAGCATCGAGTTTGCCATGGGGAAGATCATCATTCCCCCCAGGGAGAATAGGCTCAGCGGCAGCACTTCGCTACGCTGATAACCACGCCTCTCTGTTTGCTCTTCCTGGAAAGATCCGGGAATATCCGATGGTTGCCCCGCGAAAGCCGAAATGCGGCTGCCGGTGCGATCTATCATCGGCAGCAGAGCCAGCAATCCCACAATCAACATAAGCAACTGGGAAAACATGGAGAATCCATCTACGATTAGCTCTCCGCGCACTAACCGCTGCCCGCTTTGCAGATCGAAGGCTCCGAAAGAGGGCGCGAAGGCAAGTAGGGCAATTGCAACTACTGCAATCGACCAGGTACATTGCACACTCCAGCGACGCTTGGCAGATACGAATGCCTCTAGCAGAATTCCGATGATTGCCCCAAAGAGCACCACCATTACCGGAGCCATTAATGTCCAGTTGAAACCGAGCTCGCTGAAGTCATTAATCACGGTAGCGTTGGCTAAACTCACTTTCCGCTCCCTTCTACTTGGAAAGCCACATCCTGGGTGACAATCACCTGTTTAGCTACTTGTGTCATCGGATCCACCAGCGGTTGCGGATGCAAACCAATCACCAGCATCATCACGATTAATGGGGCGGCCACTCCCCAGCGTTCCCGCTGATTTAAATCGCTAATCGCTTGGCGATGTGAAGGCGCCTTACCTGTAAAAATCTTTTGGTAGGGTAAAAGCACGTAAACCGCGCCCGCGACTACCCCCACCAGGCAAAGTACCGCTGCCCACTGGTAGAGTCGGAAGGTACCGATTAGCACCATCAGTTCTGGCACGAAGCCAGATAGACCGGGCAGAGCGATGGCCGCGAGACCGGAGATTAAGAAGGTGCCGGCAATCAGCGGGGTAACCCGTTGCATACCGCCATAGGAAGCGATCTCTTGACTTTGCCCCCGCTCGGTTAGGAATCCGCCGATCAGGAACATGCCCGCGATCGATAGGCCGTGCGCCACCATATAAACCATGGCACCGGCTAAAGCCACCGTGTTGCCAACATAGATACCCATCACCATCAGCCCAAAGTGGGCTACCGAAGTGAAGGAGATCAGACGCATCAAGTCTTTTTGTGCCAAAGCTGCCAGCGATCCCCAGATTACGGAGATCACCGCCAGGATAATGAAAGCTAAGGCGGCTCGCTGAGATGCCCCCGGGAAAATGGTCAAACACAAGGTGATCATCCCGAAGGTACCGATCTTATCCAGGATTCCTACCAGTAGAGCGGAGGTGCCCGGACGGGCATTCTCGGCAGTGTCTGCCAGCCAGGTATGTACTGGAACCATCGGCGCCTTCACCGCAAACGCAATGAAGAAGCTGACCATCAGGGCCATTTCTACCCCGGGGCTAGCTTTTAGCTGTCCCGCCAAGTTTTCCAATAGGAACAGGCTGGCATGTTTTTCGCTACCTACAGCGGCGTTAGGGGAATAGACATAGATTCCTACGATACCGATTAGCATGACCAGTCCACCGGCCAGAGAATACAGCAGGAACTTCATGGCCGCAGCTTTACGTTTCGCCCCATTACCGTAGCGCCCAATCAAGAAGAACATGGGCACTAACATGGCTTCGAAAGCCAGGTAGAACACGAATACGTCGCGAGCCGCAAAAATCAGCATCATGAATGCCAGGGTGGCTAAGGTTAGGCCCACATATCCGGCATCATCGTATGGTTTGTTCTCGCCCTCTATATCCCGTGCTGAAGCGATCAGCACAATCAAGGTGAGCAGAGCGGACAGTACCAACATCGCCAGCCCTAGGCCGTTTACCCCCAGAGCCCAAGAAACCCCCAGGGAGCGAATCCAGCCGTGGGTTTCCGCGAACTGATAGGCAGCGGCTTTAGTATAGTCAAAGTTCAGCGCCAGGTAGATGGTACCCAGTAAGACAAGAGCTGATACTGCTAGTCCAATCTGACGCGCGGCAATCCGAGTCGGTTTGATCAACCACAGTGCCAGTGACGCCAACGCCGGGAGCACTACCAACAGCGTTAATACCGGGAAAGTTGAGTTCAGGACTGTAATTTCCATTTATCTTTTCCTCCTGCCCTAAACCAATTGGCTTCCGACAACTAGGACTAGGGCTAAAAGCACCCCACCAAGAATGTAACTGGCGTATGCGCGGATGTACCCGTTTTGCACGTGACTGAGTGCGCGCCCGAAGGCCCCAGCGCACCAAGCGATACCGCGGACGATACCGTCTATTACGCCCCGATCAGCGCCGCCCACTCCTACGGTGAGTAGTTGTGCCGGTAGCATGGCGACCGACTCGTTAACGGTGTCTTGATAAAGATCCACCCGTGCCGCCTCCACTAAGACATTCGAGGCTGGAGCCACTTTCGGCACCGGTTTACGTACATACATTAAGAAGGCCAAGACCAGCCCGCATAGCACCAGTAACAAGGTGATAGCAGAAATGGCTGCGTGCGATAACACTGCAGTATCTTTGGTAGCCCCCAGAGTCCCGGTAACTGGTTCAAGCCACTGGTTGAACTTGTCAGTAAAGCCCAACACCATTCCCATGGCCACCGAGAACACTGATAACACCACGATCGGTCCGTTCATTAGCCAAGAGGCTTCGTGCGGATGCACGTCGCTGCCACCATCGTACTGGGTGGTCCAGCGCTTTTCTCCATGGAAAATCATGAAGAACAGCCGTGACATATAGAAAGAAGTAATCCCGGCTCCCACCATAGCGACCAATCCGAATATCCAGGCTCCGGTAGTTCCAAATGCTTGAGCGTTAAAGGCAGCCGCGATAATCGGTTCTTTGGAGAAGAAACCCGAAAATGGGGGAATCCCCAAGATTGCCAACCAGGCAATACCGAAACAGATCCAAGAAACTTTCATCACCTGCCGCAAGGCACCGAAGCGCCGCATATTTACCTGCTCGTTCATGCCGTGCATTACCGAGCCGGCCCCCAGGAACAACTGGGCTTTGAAGAATCCATGCACAAACAGGTGGAAGATAGCCAAGGTCCAGCCAATGGGGCCCAGACCAGCACCCAACATCATGTACCCAATCTGGGACATAGTGGAAGCAGCCAGTACCTTTTTCATATCATCCTTGGCACAACCCACGATCGCTCCGAATAGCAGAGTAATCGCCCCGACTATGGCTACACACAGTTGGGCTGTTGGAGAGGCCACGAAGATAGCTCCGGAACGCACAATCAAGTAGACACCGGCAGTGACCATAGTGGCCGCGTGGATTAAAGCTGACACCGGGGTGGGACCAGCCATAGCGTCACCCAGCCAGGCTTGCAGCGGGAACTGCGCGGATTTACCACAGGCTGCCAGCAGCAAGAATAGACCGATGGCAGTGGCCCAACCGGGGGTCATATCTCCGGAGCGCGAAGCTGCCAGCACATCCACAAACTTCATCGAGTTAAATTCCGCGTACATGGACATCATCGCAAGCAGCAACCCCAGGTCACCGATGCGGTTCATCACGAAGGCCTTCTTGGCGGCTACCGCATTTGGTAGTTCGTGGTTCCAGAAACCGATCAACAGGTAGGACGCTAAACCAACGCCCTCCCAGCCGAAGAACAATGCTACGTATGAATCCGAAAGCACCAGGGTGAGCATCGAAGCGATGAAAAAGTTCAGGTAGGCGAAGAAACGACGCCGATCAGGATCGTGTTCCATATAGGCCACGGAATAAACGTGGATCAGGGAGCCCACGAAAGTTACCAGCAACACGAAAGTCATGGAGAGCGGGTCGAGCAAGATATTCCAGGAAAGGGTGATTTGCTCGTTACCGCTGCCGGCTTTAAACCAGGAAAATACGGGAGCTACAATCGATCTTTCTGCTGGTGCCTGCGCAATCATCTGGCAGAAAATCACCAATCCGATTAGGAAGGAACTCCAGGAGGCAGCAACAGCCAACCAGTGTCCCCATTTGTCGGTGATGCGTCCGCATACCAGCAGCAGACCCGAAACTAATAGTGGAATCGCCACCATCAGCCACGCGTAGGACGCCAGTCCAGTAGCCGCCACATTTGCCATTTGCTCTGTATCGGCGCTTAACAAGAACGAGTTCATTGTTTATATACCCCCTAGCGTCCCATCAGGCGTACTTCATCGACCGAGGTCGAACGACGCGTTCTAAATATCGAAACGATGATCGCGAGGCCTACCACCACTTCTGCGGCGGCTACCACCATGACGAAGAAGGCCATCACTTGCCCCTCAATATTTTGGTGCATATTTGAGAAAGTCACCAGCATTAAGTTGCAGGAGTTCAACATCAGTTCCACTCCCATCAGCGCGATTACCGCCGAGTGACGGGTCAACACGATTACCGCGCCGATAAAGAAGAGAATGACTGCCAATACTAGATATGAAGTCAAAGACATTATTCACTGACCTCCGTTTCTGAGGCATCAAGGTTGGATGCTACCGGGGAACCGCTGGGAGGCGCTCCCTCAATCTTGGGGGTAATCACTCGGTTCTTAGGAGCGTTCAAACCGTGAGGCGCATCGTCTCCAGACATGCCCCAGGCCCCGGATTTAGCGACTGCCTGCGAAGCCTGCGTAGAATGCAAACCCTGTTCTGGGTTGGCCCCCAGGTCGGCGCGAATCTTTTCAACCAGGTGCGGTGCGGCTTCACCCAGAGATCGATCAGCATTGCGGGCGCGCAGTGCCGCGGAAACCGATGTGGTGATTGCGCGCTGATCTTCCCCAGAAATATTGGGAGTGTCGGTCGCGTTAGTAGTTTGATAAACACCTGCGATCGGCTGTTGACCGGGATGAATGCCTC
>CAMYAU010000031.1 GCA_947253735.1 uncultured Varibaculum sp.
TACGGGGTGTTCAAAGACCAGCCGGGAGTCACAGTATTCACCACTTTGGGGACGGGAATCGGAACTGCTCTGTTCGTAGACGGAGTGATGGTGCCAAATACAGAGCTGGGGCATATCGAAGTAGGTGGCCATGATGCGGAGACTCGCGCCTCTGCGGCGGTGCGCACCCGCGAAGATCTCTCTTGGAAGAAATGGGCTAAACGTCTGACCAAGTATTACCGAGAAATGGAAAAGCTCTTCAGCCCAGATCTATTCGTAGTCGGCGGCGGAGTTTCCCGTAAACACGAGAAATTCTTACCGCTAATCGATATTTCTACCCCGATTATTGCGGCTGAGCTACGTAATACTGCCGGAATCGTGGGGGCTGCGGCAGCTGGTGCTGCTCGTCAAAGCAAGCAGGGATAACCTACCCGTTTTTAACGGCTTATTTTTTTGAGGGCGCGTCTGGGGTTTGTCACCTCAGTCGCGCCCTCTCCTAGTATCCAGCTTCCAAAAATTGGTGCACCGGTTTAGTGGGGTGCTACCAGAGTCTGGATTAGCTCTGAATTTTGATTCTATTGTCTAGGGATTATTCGTGGAGACGCTCGGCTCGGGGCTGGAGCTGGGATTGTCGGCCCCGCCAGTGCTCGGACTTTGAGTAGGAGTCTCCCTGGTGCTAGGGGGCGCAGAGGGGGTGCTTTGCGTAACGTTTGGCTGCCGGGGGGTCTCAGTTTCTGTGGGCTCTGTAGTGGCAGGTTCACTGGTTTCCGGAGCGGACTGGGTGGTTTTCACTTCCGAAGGAGTGGTGGTTACGATTTCTGAGGTAGTGGTTTCTGGCTGAGCCG
The DNA here is from genome assembly GCA_947253735.1 of uncultured Varibaculum sp. Taxonomy (GTDB): domain Bacteria; phylum Actinomycetota; class Actinomycetes; order Actinomycetales; family Actinomycetaceae; genus Varibaculum. The sequence goes on from CAMYAU010000031.1 coordinate 825, forward strand.
GCGGTAATACTTGTTTAGAAGAAATCATCAGCGCCACGACGATAACAGCTCCTGCCAGCAGAGCCACAATGGCACTCACAATCCCCACTACTTTCAATAAACGACGTTTATCTGCGCGTTCTTCCTCATATTCTTGTTCTTCACGTCGTTTTTGTTCCTCGCTCTGGGGGTCAAAGGTAGGAGGAATTCCCTGCGGGTAGGAATCTACTTGCGGGGTGGCGGCAGCCGGATCAATCGGAGGCAGCTGAGTAGTTTCAACTGTCGATGCCGGAGGAGGCGTCTGAGAGTCGGCAGAAACCTGGGGTCCGGCGGCATGGGCCGGAATATAACTAGTTGCAGCAGACCGCCTGGACACCGGAGTTTTAACTGGCGGAATCACCTCGGTTTGATATTCGCCTGCTAGCGCCGCAGCCTCGGGAACTACAGAAGGCGCTCCTGCCGGGGGATTCGGTACGGAAATTTTTCTTTGCTCCACACTATTAGGTTCCGGTTGCGCTACCCGGCGCGTAATCCGTCGATTACTTTGGCGACCGCGAGGAACATAGGCGTTGGCCATCGCTCCCCCAGGCAGATATTCGGTAGGTTTATCGTCTGAGGTATCGTTGCTCATTTTACTCCCGCTTTCTGTCGATACTTCCAGTTTAGGGGGCTACCACCTCTAAAATCACGCCTGCACGAAATTTTGAGGCTTTTCCTCGGATTTTTAGGACGTTCTGCGCACCTAACCCAGGTAGGCTAGAAGCTAAGTAATCGTTTATCACTATCATCAAAGGAGCTATACGTGAGCGAAGAATATCGCATCGAGCATGACACTATGGGCGAAGTTCGAGTACCCAAGGACGCCCTCTATGCGGCCCAAACCCAAAGGGCGGTAGAAAATTTCCCGATTTCGGGACGGACCCTTTCCAGCCATCACATTGCGGCGTTGGGACAAATCAAGCGGGCCGCGGCGATTGCTAACGCCGAACTAGGGGTAATCGATTCCGAAACCCGCGATGCCATTGTTAAGGGCGCAGAAGAGGTTATCGCTGGTAAGCATGATGACCAGTTCCCGATCGATATTTTCCAGACCGGGTCCGGCACCTCCTCGAACATGAACACCAACGAGGTCGTAGCTACCCTAGCCACCGGTTTTAAGGGCAGCAAAGTTCACCCGAATGACCACGTGAACGCCTCCCAGTCCTCTAATGACGTATTCCCCTCCTCAATTCATATCGCTGCTTACGAGGCCGTGGAGCACGCCCTACTGCCGAAGTTAGACCAGCTGGCCACTAGCCTAGAAAAGAAGGCGAAAGAGTTCGCCAACATTGTTAAGGCGGGACGCACCCACCTGATGGATGCTACCCCGATTATGTTGGGGCAAGAATTTTCCGGTTACGCTGCCCAAGTCCGTAAAGGAATCGACCGGGTAAAGGATGCAGAAAAGAACCTGGCAGAACTGCCCTTGGGAGGCACTGCCGTCGGTACCGGGATTAATACTCCCGAAGGTTTCTCAGAGCGAGTGATTGCCCTCATCGCTGAAAATATGGACTTGCCATTCCGTCAGGCCGATAACCATTTCGAAGCCCAGGCCGCGCAGGATTCCCTGGTAGAAATGTCGGGGGCACTGCGGGTAGTAGCAGTTTCCTTCGTGAAGATCGCCAACGATCTACGTTGGGCCTCTTCCGGACCACGCTGCGGCCTCGGCGAAATCACTTTGCCGGATCTGCAGCCCGGTTCCTCGATTATGCCCGGCAAGATTAACCCGGTACTACCCGAAGCAACCGTGCAGGTAGCTGCCCAGGTTATCGGGAACGATCAGACGATCGCTTTCGCGGGCGCCCAAGGTAACTTCGACCTTTTGGTGATGCTACCGGTTATGGCTATCGACCTGCTAGAGTCGATTAACTGCCTGGGCGCAGTTGCCGGTCTCCTGGCAGAACGCTGCGTAGACGGCATCGTGGCTAACCCAGAGCGCTGCCTGGAACTGGCAGAATCCTCAGCTTCGATTGTGACTCCGCTGAACCGTTACATCGGTTATGAAAACGCCGCTAAGATCGCTAAACACGCGGTGAAAGAGAAGATGACGGTAAAGGAATCGGCTCTGGATCTAGGATTTGTTGAGCGAGGGGAAATCAGTGAGGAAGATTTAGACAAAGCTCTAAATGTTGCTGACATGACTCACCCGAAAGCCAGCAAGTAAATAGCAACTATATAAGGTCGCGTCTGCCAATCGGATTGATTGGCAGACGCGACCTTAGTTTCAGACGATTAGCAGTTAGCTAGCGTCATTAAGCCAGAACTTTCGTCAACTATGGCGGTTAAGGCTGGGAAGCGGGGTGGACAGACCGGAGTCCGCCCCGCTTCATCACAATCTTTGTGCCGGCAGGCAAATTGTGGAACTGCCGCAGTACCGGATGATATTTCGGTATCGGACGGTTCCAAAGCAGCAGTGCCCCACCGGCGAGGGTTTTGGGGTAAACCAAGGTGTCACTTTTCCCTGCTCTAATCTGCACGCATTGGTCTTCCAGATCTGAAAGCTGATAGGCAGAAATCCCCACTAAAACCCCATACACCAGGGTAGTTACTAAACACGCACCTAGGGTTACCTGCAGGAAGCGTTCCCATTTTACGTGCAGCGGCACAACCGGCAGGTAAGAGGCAAGCATTAGGAACCCGGCTAGCAATAAGAACAGATAAGAATGCATATAGACGCGGGCAATATACTCTCCTGCTGCTAGCGGAATGGGTATCGCCGCAATCGCCAAGATAATCAGTAAAGCAAAGGGAGTGCGGTTTGGTTTGGGAAGATTACAAGCAAACAGGATGAGACAGATTAAGGTTCCAGTTGCTAAGAGCAGCAGTGCCGCCGTCGAGTAGAGGGGAAAGTCAAAGTTTAGGCGCGGGTTACGCAGTCCCGGGTGAGGTTGTGCTTGTAACCAGTTGATTCGCCGCATCCGAAAGAATGAAACTACCTCTGCTACGCTGATGAATCCCAAAAGGCAGAACCAGATTTGTCGGATCTGATCGCGCGATCCTGCTGCTAATCTGGTATTAACCGCTAAGCCTAGGCATACTAGCAGGAAAACTAGAAACAGTAGGCCGTGCCAAAAGAAACCTGCCACCGCGTTAGCCATACCGGTGATTAGGGAAGTAATTCCTCCTTCCGAAAGCCCAGATGCGAACTCTTCACTGCGCTTATAGTGTCCGGGCGCAGATACTTGGATTAAGAACACGGAACCGGTAACAATCAACAGGATCCAGGCTGGTAGCGGCAGTTTACCTTTCCGGCGAATCAAGGTTGCTAAAGCCAGAACCAACAGGCATGATGCCCAGATTTCTAGGTGGAGCCCCACCAAAATAGTGCAGACAGCAGCCAGCAAAGTGCGCGGCCAAGACCAAACCCCAGGCAGTAAGCCGCGAGCAGACAAGAATGTCTTCGCAAATGGCCAAGCCGCCACGAAAAATAGCGGCAAAGGCAGGACATACCCGATAGAGGCTGCCATCCACAAGAAAGCCGATCCAACTAGCGTATGGTTTCCCGCGCAAAGCAGGAAGAATATTCCCCCTACTCCCGCAAAAATTAGGCAACGAGGACCGGCAGGCACCTTTTCCCAGCTCTCCCCCAATAGTGCCCGGAAAAATATCCAGACACTGATCGCAGCCAACAGGGTACCGACCGCCATTAACGCCCTCCAGATAGGATCTGGAAGCATAAATAGGGCGCGCGCCCACACATCGGCAGTCCGCCCCGAACGCTGGAAATAATCAAAACCAATCGCGGAAATTACTTCCGCTAGAGTAGTTTCTCCTTTCGGGTGTGCCCCAAAATTGGTGGCAAAATTCCAGTCGTCAGAATGGAAGGGGGTTACCATCCAGCCGGCCAGCCATACCAGTCCCGATATAGCGAAGAACCAGTACTGTCCCTTTCCCTTAGAGGTCATAGTTCACCACTACGGGGGCATGGTCAGAAAAACGTTGATCATAGGCTTCGGCCCGATCAACATGCTGTGCGCGCGCCAGATCAGCCAACCGTGGGGTCGCTAACTGATAATCGATGCGCCACCCGGCATCATTATCAAAGGCTTTACCCCGCCATGACCACCAGGAATAGGGCCCTTGGATTTCTCCTGCGAGAGAGCGCACTACATCTACCCATCCCTGTTCGCGCCAACGATCCAAAAAGGCGATTTCCTCGTCTAACACTCCAGCCCGTTTATTGTGGTTCGGTTTCCAGTTCTTGATATCTAGTTCGGTATGCACCACATTAAAATCCCCAGCTACCAGCACTAGGGATTCACCTTTTTCCGAGGAGCCTCCTGCGCCCATGAGCTGTTCTAGACGTTTCCCGATCCGTTCCAGGTGTGCCATTTTGTGTTCTTGTTTTTCGCTTCCTACTTCCCCGGAATGGAAATAAGCGGAAATCACTCGTAGATGGGCATCCTCTTTCCCGGTTTCATTTTCTCGGGTTAATTCGGCTTCTAGCCAGCGTCCGCCATCTTGGGGTACCGCGACCGGTACTGTATCTGCCTGGGATGCCGCTAGGTGCCAGGGCGATGATTTACGTACTGCTACCGCGACTCCTGCGCGCCCTTTAAGTTGTGAAGCATTGACTACAACCTGCCAGTCACTCCCGAAAAGTTCTTGGGTGATTTCTTCGCTAGCCCGAACTTCTTGCACTAACACCACGTCGGGTCCGGATTGTTCAAGCCAGGTATCCATTCCTTTACGGAACGCCGCGCGGATCCCGTTGACATTAACTGTGGCTATCTTAAGCATTTTTCCCCTTTACCTTGTGTTCGGATCTAACCACGGTGAGCTGCAAGTTTAGTGATATCGATCTTTCCGCTATCAATTTGGCTGCGGATTCCTGCCAGTTCCGCGGTGAGACTATCGGAAAACCTGGGAGCGTAATCACCCCAACCAGCCAGTTTAACCCCGGAATTCTTTAAGGTCCCCAGATAGTCTGTACCGGAAATCGAACCAGATTCCAGCTGTTTAATTAACTGTTTTACACACCCGGAAGCGTCAATCACGGTAGAGGTGAGCACATTTCCTCGCAATTGTGGGGAGGAGACCGCCAGGTCTTGCCCATTCCAAATCGCGGCAGCGTCTTTGGCCGCTAGTCCCTCTATCGCACCAGATTCACCGGGGGACGCCATCACAAAAATAACATCCACTTTTTCATCAGCTAGTTTCAAAAGTTGCTCACGCAACTGGGCACTTTCCACTTGCAGCGGCCCGCCCGCGCTTTGATCCCAGGTCGCAAGAGTTATTCCCGAACCTTTGAACTGGTTATAGTATTCAACCCCCAGGCGGAACGCGCTTGCCCACGATGATGCTGTTTCTATGCCGGGACTCTCGCTTTTATCCTGCGAGGTGTTCTCGGGGTTCAAATCGCTCACTGCCCCAACTTTGCCACTCTTGGTGACGCCGGCAGCCGCATATCCGGCGAGGAAGGCTGGCTGGCGTAAATCAAAATCGATACTGCTGGCATTCGCTATGGATTTGGCGCGCCCGACCGCTCCCATGATCGCAAAATTAATTTCTGGCTTTCTTTTCGCGATCTGCAGCATGGTCTCCGCGAACTCGGGCTCTAAAGAAAGCACATTCTTACATTTCTTTGCCTGCAGCTGTCTCTCTATTTCTTCCGTTTTTTTCACGGTGAGATTTTGGGGGGTGACCGCCTGCTTATTTTCCGGCTTAGCCAGGGCATCTTCCATTGCCTTAGCTAAGGTAACGGCTCTTATATCTTGCGAATTTTCTTTTTCTAACAGGCAAAACTCTTTATTCGTTTTAACATTTATGGAAGGAGCGCTAGCAGGATCCGCAGGCGAGGACGTGCAGGCACCCAAGCTGAGCCCTAGGGCAATCGTAAAAGCAACAGCAAACGAAACTTTCCGCAAACGCATCAGACGTTCCCCGCCTATTTGGCGTGCCGTATCGCGGTTTCCACCACGTTCAGCAGTAGATTTGCCCTGGTCATAGGGCCGATTCCTCCGGGGTTGGGTGAGAGCCAGCCCGCCACTTTATCTACCCCGTCAGCCACATCGCCCTCTAGCCGAGCCTTCCCGGTTTGCGGGTTAACCTCGCCGCGAGAAACCCCCACATCCAGGACTGCTGCACCCTTTTTAACCATTTCAGGCCGGATAATCCCCGCTGATCCGGCGCAGGCTACAATCACATCTGCCGCTCGGGTATGCGCTGCTAGATCCCGGGTTCCCGTATGGCAACAGGTAACGGTAGCGTTAATGTCTTTACGAGTGAGCATTAGCGGCAGGGAACGTCCCACCGTGGTTCCTCGTCCTACTACACACACTTGTGCGCCCTCTAGCGGGACTTGGTATTGCTGTAGTAAATCGATACATGCACGCGGGGTGCAGGGCAGCGGGGAGGTTACCGGCTCTTTAACCCGCAGCACCAAGCGTCCCAAGTTCATGGGGTGCAATCCGTCAGCATCCTTATCGGGATCGATGGCTTCGAGCACCTGGTTAACGTCAACTTGGCGCGGCAGGGGCAGTTGCACAATATAGCCGGTACAGGCCGGATTTTCGTTTAGTTTTTCAATCTCGGCTAGAACCTGGGAGGTTGAAACCGTCTGAGGTAGTTCCACCCGAATCGACTCGATTCCCACCTCGGCACAGTCACGATGTTTACCTGCCACATAGGAAACGGACCCCGGGTCGGAGCCCACCAAAATCGTTCCTAGCCCCGGTTTGATTCCCTGTTCATGCAGATGTTCTACCTGCTGGCGCATTTGTTCTTTCAATTGGCTAGCCCGCGCTGCCCCATCAAGTAGAATCGCGTCCCCGCTCCAACCTTTACGCATCTTTCCTCCTTAGCTTGCGGCGCGGGCAGACCCTGATAGTCTGCCCGCGCCGTTATCGACTTTTGATTGCGCCTTACGCTATCTGGTTAAGACCCACATACAACGGGAAGCGTTTAATCAAAGCATTTACCCGCTCACGATAGCTGGAGGTATCTACCTGCCCCCGGCAAGCATCCACCAAAACTCCGGCAATAATCTCCGCTACCTCGGCGAATTCTTTCCTCCCGAAGCCGCGAGTGGCGAGCGCCGGGGTGCCGATACGTAGTCCGGAACCTACCCGGGGAGGACGAGGATCAAAAGGCACCGTATTGCGGTTAATAGTGATCCCTGCTTCGTGCAGTAAGTCTTCTCCTTGCTGACCGTCCAAGGGCGAGTTACGCAGATCTACCATCACTAGATGCACATCGGTACCCCCGGTTAACAGGGAAATCCCACATTCGGCTACATCGGCTTGAGTTAGCCGCCTTTCCAGCATTTTTGCCCCTTCTAGGGTGCGCCTTTGCCGATCTTTAAATTCGTCGCTGCCCGCGATCTTCATGGCGACTGCTTTCGCCGCCACCACATGCATCAAGGGGCCACCCTGCTGACCGGGGAAAACCGCGGAATTAATTTTCTTCCCCAGTTCCTTATCGCGCGATAAAATCATGCCCGAGCGCGGCCCGCCTAAAGTCTTGTGGACAGTGGTAGATACTACATCGGAATAAGGTACCGGATTCGGGTGCAGCCCGGCAGCTACCAGTCCCGCAAAGTGCGCCATATCGGTCCACAAATAGGCTCCTACCTCGTCCGCGATCTCCCGGAATGCTTTAAAGTCTTCCTGACGGGGATAGGCCGACCAACCAGCAATAATTACTTTCGGGCGGTGCTTCAATGCTGCATCGCGCACCTGATCCATATCGACCAGGCTGGTCTCTTTATCCACCTGATAGGCAGTGGCGTTATAGAGCAGGCCAGAGAAATTGATTTTCATGCCGTGGGTGAGGTGTCCGCCATGATCTAGCGCGAGTCCCATAATGGTGTCCCCCGGTTTAGCCAACGCCGATAGGACAGCTGCATTAGCTTGGGCGCCCGAATGGGGCTGTACGTTAGCGAACTCGGCAGAAAATACCTCTTTAGCGCGGTCGCGGGCCAGATTTTCGGCCACATCTACCGCTTTGCATCCCCCGTAGTAGCGGCGCCCCGGGTATCCTTCCGCATATTTATTGGTGAGGACGGATCCTTGTGCCTGCAGCACGGCGCGCGGCACAAAGTTTTCGGAAGCGATCATTTCCAAAGTGCCGCGCTGGCGCTCTAACTCTTGGTTTAGCACCGATGCTATCTCGGGATCTACTTGTGAAATGGATTGAAGAAGAAGGTTATCTCCCATTGACTTTTCCTTATTTGTAGTGCCAAATCAGCCCAGGCGAGCGACTGCTTGACCACTTGCTCCCCGGTGGTATCCCACCTACGCCAGTCACGGTTACCTCTCTAGTCTACCGTGACACTGGGGACTTTTACCTAAATAATTTTTTAATGAATGCCTGATCCCAAATACTGACTGCCTTTCGGGTGTTTTCCGCTCCTCACCTATACTCCCTATGTGCTCGGATATCGAGTACAAAAGGTAAAACTTAGGAGAAAATCTAATGAGCGAAACTCAAAATCCAACTAGCGGTACCCCGCATCGTGATAAATCCGATGAGGGCTACCGCAAGGGGTTAAAGTCTCGCCACATGCGCATGATTGCGCTGGGCGGGGCCATTGGGTCCGGCCTGTTTTATAGCACGTCTGGACGTATCGCTGACGGGGGAGCCTCAGTCGCTATTGTTTATGCAATCTGCGGCGGGGTGGCCTATATGATGTTGCGCGCCCTCGCTGAACTGAGTCTGTATCGTCCCTCTTCGGGTGGTTTTATTTCCCATGCCCGCGAGTTTATGGGAGAACGCGGCGCCTTTTTCACTGGTTGGTTTGCCTTTATTACTTATTCTTCCGCTTTAATGGCTGATATAACTGCGATCGCTAACTATATGCACTATTGGAAGCCATTCCAGGTTGTTCCGTTGTGGGGTTGGGCGTTCATTGCCCTGGCATTAATGGTGATCGTGAATCTGGCCAGCGTAAAGTTTTTCGGAGAGTTCGAGTTCTGGTTCGCGATGATTAAAGTCGTGGCGATTATTGTATTCATGATTTTGGCTGTAGTAGCGATTGTTTTCGGAATTTCATTAACGGTTAAAGGAAATAGCTATACTCCCGGTTTGCACGCAATCACTGAGCATGGAGGGCTATTCCCCAAGGGCGCATTCACTATGGTGACTTTATCTTTGGGAATCTTGTTCGCCTATGGTGGTTCTGAATACTTAGGTGCGGCTGCTGGCGAGGCGGAAGATCCACAAAAGGAAATGCCGCGGGCGGTTAACTCTATGATGTGGCGGATTTTGCTGTTCTACATGGGCTGCATTGTGCTTTTCACTTTGCTTTTGCCTTATAACGTATACAACCGTAACGAATCGCCGTTTGTAACTTTCTTTACCGGTATCGGTATTCCCGCTGCTGGTCACATCATGAATCTGGTGGTATTGCTGGCTGCAGCTAGCGCGATTAATGCGGAACTTTACACCTGTGGTCGCGGCTTGCGTTCGCTGGCGGTATCTGGGTCTGCCCCGCGTTTCTTATCGGGGATGAACCGAAATGCAGTTCCCTATGCGGCTATTATCGCTGCTGGAACTATCGGATTAGTGGGGGTAATGGTTAATTTGTTCTACCCCAATGAAGCATTTGACGTTATTGCCTATATGGCTGGGATTGGGATTTGCTCTATGTGGGGCTCTGTGATGATCTCGAATATTTTATTCGTGCGTCAGTGCCGGATTAAAGGTATCGAGCGGCCTAAGTTCCACGTCCCCTGGGCGCCCTACACCAACTACGCAGTGCTAGCGATACTAGCCTCGATGATCGTTTTGATGTGGTTTGAGGGCGGACTGGGACCGGCTGCGATTATTGCGTTTGCCTCGGTGACCGTAGTTTTGGCGCTAGCCTGGTTGGTGGTGCGAAACCACGTTGACCATGACATGTTTACTGCGAACGCTTCTACCGAAACTACAGCTCCGGATAATCAGTAGAGTTTAAGCGCGGGGGAGGGATTTTTCCTCCCCCGCGCTTCTTGGAATCAGAGCACTTGCAGATTCACGTGCTTAGCGGGCGCGGACTTTCCAGCCTTTGACTCCGCTTTGGTGCAGGGATTTGTCTACGAAGTGCCCGGGGTCAAGCGGCTCGCCCGCCTCCATTTCCGCCATTAGGAAGGCAACTACTGCTTCATAGGAGTTAGTACGTTCAAAGATAGTGCGTTGCCGTTGATAGCCGACACCGAGTTTCACCATCTCTAGGATTGACCAAAGTTCTTCCGCGCAATCTAAATCTTCGGCGGCAGGCGTCAGTTCTTCTAACCAAGAAGGTAGAGAGTCGGTAAGTAGGCTTTCTTCTCCTTGCGCGTCCTCGATCAAGATGGCCTCCATCCCGTAGCGGGCAGCGCGCCACCGGTTCTCGCGTACGAACCAATCCGGCATAACTGGTAATTCCTTACCGGCGTCTAGCTGCCGGGAAGCCGTCTCTACCAGGGCTTGCGTAAGTGCCGCGCAGGCTGCGACCTCTTTCAAGGTTGAGGAGGCGTCGGCTACTCGCGCTTCGATAGTGCCAAACTTAGGCGAGGGACGAATATCCCAACGTACCTCATCAAAGGACTCAATCACTCCGGTTTTTAGCATCCCCGAGGTGAAATCTTCCAGCTGTTCCCAGGTTTCGAATTGGTAGGGCTTGCCGGCAGTGGGTAGCTGTTGGAATACCATCGCCCGGTTATCGCAATACCCAGTGTCGACTCCCGCCCAATAGGGCGAGGAAGCAAAAAGCGCCTGAATATGCCCGAGTTTGCTGGTCAGATAGTTTTGTATCGGCAAGACCTTTTCGCGATCCTCTACCCCCACATGCACGTGGTTGCCAAAAAGCAGCATCTGGCGTCCCCAATACTGGGTGCGGTTGACGAGTTCTTCATAGCGTTTACTGTCGGTTACCTGTTGATAACTGGGGTTGGCGAAGGGGTGAGATCCGGCAGCAGCCAGCTCTACGCGCAAAGCGGAGGTAACCGGGCGTACCAGATTTATTCCTTCTGTTAAATCCATCAGGCAGTCACGCACGGTGCGGCGAGGTCGGGAGATTACTTCTACCGTATTGAGCAGCATTTCCCGATGCACCAACTGGTTATCCGGGTGGAGGCGCTCTACTTCCTCCATCATTGCACTAGCACATTGACGAAGGTCAAAAGAATCTTTATCGATTAGCTGTAGTTCCCATTCGATCCCGATGGTAGAACGGGCCGATTGTGAAAATTTTATGCTCATCAGGGGCCTCCTAGCGGCGGTAATGTTCAGTAAAGGCTGATAGTAGCCGGTGCGAGCTGGTGACATCTTGATTCATGCAGCGAGCAATAACCGCCGCGCGTTCGGCCGCAGCATAATAGGTGTCTCCATATTGGTTGATGCGAATCTGCATTCCCGCAGTAGTTACTTCGGGGTGAAACTGGGTGCCATAAACATTATTTTTAAAGCGAAGTAGCTGGTAGTGGCAATGTTTCCCGCTGCCGAGCAAAGTTACTCCCGCGGGAAGTTCCGCCAGGGAATCACCGTGCCCAGTATAGGAACGGATTACCGAATCTAGCTGCCCGGTTACCGGGTCGGCCTTACCTTCCGCGCTTAAAGTAATCTCCACAGCCTGCAGGTCTTCCCCAGTGCGGTCAGTCAAGGTGCCGCCGGAAGCTAGGGTTAACATTTGCATTCCATAGCAGATCCCTAAAGTAGGAAAATCCTGCTCTAACAGGTAATACATTAGGGGCATTAGCTGGTTATATAGCTGCCGTTGCACGGGGTCTTCGGAGCCGCTTGGTAGTTTTGCTCGAAATGGCGATCCCGAAATAATAACCGCGCTATATCCTCCCGCAATATTCAGGTCATGTAACAGTTCAAGGTCAGTTTCTTCTGGCAGCAGGTGAGGGTGCAGTTCCTGGCCAATCTTTAGTCCGGTGACCTCGGCAATGGTCTGCAGCTCGTCACGCGCTATTTTTCCGGCGGGACGGCATTGGATAAATAAAAACGGCAGCCTTTCTCGCATGGGTTATAGCTTAAAGGGTATCTCCAGCCCCGTCTTAGCCAGGGAAGATATTGAGAGCTGATTCTCTATTTATCGGGTGCTATCGGCATAGAGGTCAGGAGGAATAGCAACTACCAAGAATGTGTAACTGTTGCGTACCTCCGGGAAGTTTGCCCGCAATTCTTGCATGTTTTACCAATAGTGAATACGCACTTTTTGCGTGTTTTTCTTGCGCGTTTACCATGGGGATCGGTTTATTCCTACCGCTCTCAGCACTCTGAAGGGCTACTCGACGTTCCTTTTACCCAGGTGGGGCTAGGGGCAGTCACAGTTACGGTGTTGCCAGGATTTTCCGGGTCGGGAAATTGTAGTTCTTGTGCATGCAGGCACAGCTGGGGCTCAATATTCTCCGGCGCATCTGCGGGTAGAACTTCCGGATAAAGGGGATCACCTACGAGGGGATACCCAAAATGCGCCAAAGTGGCACGCAGCTGATGAGTAAACCCGGTTTCTGGCTCTAACTGCCACAACAGTTCTTCTTCTGGCACGGCTTCCTGGTTGCCCGAGTTTGCATACCCTTCTCCCTCCAGCTTTTCTGCATTTTCAGGGAGGGGGAATTTTCCGAGGACGAGGCCGCGGGTGCGGCTTTCGCAACGCGTCATCTTCTGCCCAACCGGAGGGTATCCTATCGATACTGTCAGCGAGCCGGTTTCCTTGTACATCGGGAGCTGGAAATCGAAACTCTCCCCCACCTGGGGAATCACCGCTTCTACCCGGTTGCCACCGCCGCGGGTGCGCGCCAGGTAGGTTTTCTTGACTTGCCGGCGATCAAATAATTGCTGGTAACACGCCCGATACTGTGGATCTAAGGTGAGTAATAAACAGCCGGTAGTGAGGCGATCTAGACGATGCGCGGCGCTAATCTGATCGTTGCGGAACTGGCGGCGAGCAGTTACCACCACCGAGCGGGTAACCCAGGAGCCACGGGGAATCGTTGCCAAGCCAGCGGGTTTATTAACTACGATTGCCCCCTCACCCTCCCAAAGTACCTGTAACTTCGGTAAGGCGGCGCCCTCATCGGGAGCTACTCGATGCAGGTAGTAGCGCTGTCCCTCCGGAAGGTTATTATCCGAGGATAGAGAAATCCCCAAGGGAGAAACCACATCCCCCGCCGAGAATGCCTTCGCAACAAAATCCGTAATCTCAGCGGTAGATAACGACAATTTACGTTCCAACTGGACCTGCAGCTGCCGCGCTAAAGTATCTTCACCTTTAGCGGTAAACCCCACCGGATCGATCCCGCCTCGCGCAGGCGGACGCACCCCTGCCCTGCGCTTTCTGCGTCTTCCCACCGTACCCCGCCTATTCGTTATCGTTACCGCAGTCCCCGCTGCGTCAAAAATGCCCACAAGCGCAAGCGCTTGGGGCCACACACCCAACAC
>CAMYAU010000032.1 GCA_947253735.1 uncultured Varibaculum sp.
TCCCTGGTGGTGTTTTTGCTGATAAATCTGCTACCGGGGGATGTTACCGGGGTAATTTTAGGGGCGAATGCCGACCCGGAGTCGGTGGCGCAGCTCCGGGTAGCTATGGGACTAGATCAGCCACTAATTTTACGCTATTTTAGCTGGTTATCAGGAATGATTCGTCTGGATCCCGGTAATTCGATTTTCACCGGGCAAGCAATCGCCGAGCAACTTCCGCATCGGTTGGAAGCCACATTGTCACTGGTTTTCGGGGGGATGATCCTGGCTTTACTGCTGGCGATTCCCCTGGGAATGATGGGGGCGCTGTGGCGTAACCGTAAGCGCGGGATCGTGGTTTCTGCCCTGAGCCAGCTGGGAATGGCCATTCCCGCATTTCTAGCGGGAATGCTGATAACCATCATTTTTGCGGTGAAACTGCAGGTTTTGCCGGCCAATGGCTATGTTTCTTTCCAGGAAGATCCGCTCCAATGGGCACGCTACCTATTCCTGCCGGTGCTGTCGATAGCGATCGTGCAAGGATCGGTGCTAACCCGTTATACCCGTTCCGCTTTTATTGAAGTGATCAAACAGGATTATTTCCGCACGGCGAGGGCGATTGGTTGGCGCTTTTCCGCGGCGCTCGTGCGTCACGGGGTGCGGAACGCATCTTTACAGGTAATCACGGTTTTGGGACTGCAACTTTCCACCCTGCTGGTGGGAGCAATCGTGGTAGAACAGGTGTTTGCGATTCCCGGTTTGGGTACCTACCTAATCGCCGCGGTTGGGCAGCGAGACTTAACCGTGGTGCAAGCGGTGGTAATGCTGCTAGTGGCGGCCGTCTTGGTGATTAATGCGCTGGTGGATGTGGTTTACCAGTTACTGGATCCAAGAATTCGGCAGGGGGTGGAACGGTGAAAGCACGCCAAAAAATATCGCTACGCCGCCACCCCAGCCTGTGGATGGGGATCGGGCTGGTCAGCCTCATAGTGCTGATGGGAATAGTCTCTTTCCTTTACCTGCCGTTCGATCCGACGGAAGTTAGTGAGCAGCGTTTAAGCGCGCCTTCCGCAACCCATATTTTCGGTACCGATGATTTTGGCCGCGACGTATTTTCTCGGATGCTCTCCGGAGCAGGAATCTGCCTGTTAGTGGGGATAGTATCGGTAAGTATCGGTGCTCTTATCGGGGTTCCCCTGGGTATTTATGCTGCTCAGCGTGGAGGTTGGCCAGCAAAGATTATTGAACGCGGCCTGGACATTCTCTATGCTTTCCCCGCCCTGCTACTGGCGATTTTACTGGCGGCAGCACGCGGATCCGGGTCTACTTGGACCGCGATGGTGGCGATCGGGATTTCTTCGGTGCCTGCATTTGCCCGCAATATTCGCGCCGCTACCTTGGGGGTAATGTCGCAGGACTATATGGTGGCGGCTCGGGCGGCAGGTACCCCCCGGCATCGCTCAACCTTTACCCACGTGTTGCCCAATATTATGCCGACAATAATCGTGCAGGCATCGGTGAGCTTCGCCCTCGCGATTTTGGCGGAAGCCGCCCTATCCTATCTGGGGTTAGGAACCCGCCCGGACACTCCCACCTGGGGGTTGATGCTATTTGAAGCCCAAAAATCGCTACTGGTCAGTCCACAGTTAGCGCTGTGGCCAGCACTCGGGATCGCCCTGACGGTTCTCGGGTTCAACCTATTAGGGGACGGACTGCGCGAGGTGCTCGATCCGAAACTTCGGGAGCGGTCATGAAAGGACTAAAAGTAGATAACCTGCAGGTTTCCTTTGCAGGGCGCCCAGTTGTTAAAGGAATCAGCTTTGAAATTCCGCCCGGGGCACGAGTGGGACTGATTGGCGAATCCGGTTCCGGTAAATCGGTAACCGCGCTATCTCTGATGGGTCTACTCGGGGAGGATGCGAGGGTCTCCGGTTCTATTTCTCTTGACGGGCAAGAACTATTGTCGCTGGTAGATCGGCAGCTGGCACAGTTGCGGGGCGCAAAAATTGGGATGATTTTTCAAGAACCCATGACCGCCCTCGACCCCACGATGCGGGTAGGAAAACAGGTAGCCGAGGTGTTAGCGCTGCATCAACGGGGCAAGCGGGGCAAACGCGAGGAAGTAATAAAAATGCTGGAGAGGGTAGGGCTACCTGATCCGGAGCAAAGTGCGAGTGCTTTCCCCCATCAGCTGTCTGGAGGACAGCGCCAACGAGTGATGATGGCGATGGCGCTAATAAATGCCCCCCAGCTGCTGATTTGCGACGAACCCACTACCGCTTTGGACGTTACGGTGCAGGCGAAAGTGCTGCGGCTTTTAGATAAAGAACTGACGCGAGGCGGTTCGGCCTGCCTGTTTATCAGCCATGATTTAGCGGTGGTTAACCAGATCTGTGAATACCTATTAGTTATGTATAAGGGACAAATCATTGAACGCGGCCCCCTCCGGCAAGTCTTGGAGCAGCCTCAGCACCCCTATACTCGCGGGCTGCTGGCAACTGCCGATATCGGGGCAGTAGCACCCGGGCAGCCCTTACCTGTCCTCAGTGATTTCTTTAGGGGGAGCGATGAGTGAGCAAGTAATATTTCGCGCCCAAAATTTAGTGAAAATTTATCCTCGATCTTCCGGACAGGTACGGGCGGTAGCGGGAGTAAACCTGGAGATTAACGCCGGTGAGCGCCTGGGAATCGTAGGCGAATCCGGCTCCGGTAAATCCACCCTGGTGCGGATGCTTTGCGGCCTGTCTCGTCCTACCAGCGGGGAAATCAGGTTTGCGGGGCAAAAGATTACCGGGCTAAAAGAAAAACAGTTAGGAAATCTGCGTTCCCGAGTACAAATTGTGTTTCAAGATCCTCTCAGTTCCCTAGATCCCCGGATGCGGGTGGGAAAGATAATTACAGAACCGCTGCGTTCCCCGTGGGTGCACGGGCGGGAAGGGGTACCTACCGATATTCCCGCACGCTTAGAGGAAGTACTGGCAGAAGTAGGTTTAAGTAGCGAGGACGCCGATAAATATCCGCATCAATTTTCGGGGGGACAGCGGCAACGGATCGCTTTGGCTCGCGCTCTATCCGCCCGTCCTGACGTGCTAATAGCTGATGAAGCGGTTTCCGCCCTGGATGTTTCGGTGCGCGCCCAAGTTTTGAATCTGATTATGCAGGTAGCACAGCGAGATAACTTGACCTTACTGTTTGTTAGCCATGACCTGGCGGTGGTGCGCCACCTGTGTCAGCGGGTAGTGGTAATGAGCGAAGGTAAAATCGTGGAGACCGGCCCGGTTGAGCAGGTATTTTCTGATCCGCAGCAGGACTACACTCGCGAACTAATCTCTGCTGCCTTGCATCTACCGGTAACTCTGGGAAAGTAAAAAGCATTTAGAATCTGGAGATAAAAAATTGGTCTGCCGCTAGAATCGGCGCGTTATCCCCAGTTTTGACCACTTTAGTGCTAATCGGGGAGCGAAACCCTATAATGGGAGACTGGAACAAATGATTCAGACCGGTTTTCGCCGGCTGGATTTTGCAGATATCGCGCCATAAACCATGGTCAAGAAGATAAAAGGGGCAGCGCATGAAGTTCGTAGTCGAGCGTGACATTTTCGAGGAAGCGATCAGTTGGACCGCTCGCACTTTGCCGACCCGTCCAGCAGTGGCCGTATTAGGTGGGGTGTGGATGAGTGCCAAGGCCGGTATCGTCACTCTGTCCAGCTTTGACTATGAAGTTTCTTCCCGGAACCAGTTTGAGGCCGATGTGGAGTCAGAAGGCGAAGTCTTGGTTTCCGGAAAAATGGTGGCGAATATTTGTAAACAGCTTCCGAAGAAGCCGGTGACTGTCGAGATGGAGGGGGGCAAGGTGATAATTTCTTGCGGCGCCTCCAGTTTCCAATTGGCGATAATGCCCCTCGATGATTATCCGGCACTACCAGAAGTCCCCGAGGCGATCGGAGATATAGACTCCGGCGAGTTTGCCCGGGCGGTTGCCCAGGTTTCTCGCGCGGCCTCCTCTGATGAAGCTGTACCCCTATTAGCTACGGTTCGACTAGAACTATCAGATTCGCATCTGAACCTAATGGCTACCGACCGGTATCGTCTGGCAGTACGGGTAATGGATTGGCAGCCGAAACAAACTGATTTTTCTGCAGATGCACTGGTAAAGTCGCGGATTCTTTCCGAAATGGCCAAGGCGCTCTCGGGCTCTGGGGAGATTCATCTCGGTCTGGAAAACTCGCCCGAAGGGGGAGCGATTATCGCCCTCGAAGCCGGAGGGCGAAAGATTACCTCCCAGCTAACCGAAGGTGATTATCCTCCAGTAACCAGCTTGTTCCCCAAGGAAGCACCGATTAAAGCAGTTATTCGCCGCGAAGAACTAGAACAAGCCATCAAGCGCGTTTCTTTGGTTACTGATCGCAGCGCCCAGATTCGGATGAACTTCGCGGACGGTAACCTCACTTTAGAGGCCGGGCAAGGCAATGATGCGCAGGCGCATGAAGAAATGACTTGCACTTTTATTGCCGATGAACCGATGATGATTGTATTTGACTCTCAATACTTATTGGATGGTTTGGGCGCCTTGGATTCCGACTATGTGCGGATGTCCTTTACTCACCCCACTAAACCGGCGGTGATCACCGGGCAAGAAGAACTCGATGGGGATGACTCTCAAGAGTTCCGTTACCTGTTGATGCCGATTCGCTATTCCGCTTAGCGGTAGGGTAGGGCGCGCCCAAAGCAATGTATATTTCCGGTATTGCCCTTAACGATTACCGCAGTTTTCATCACTGCGTGGTGCAGTTATCACCGGGGGTAAATATCCTGGTTGGCCCGAACGGCCAAGGTAAAACCAATTTTGTAGAGGCCATCGGGTATTTAACGAACTTCCATTCCCATCGCGCTAGTTCAGACGGAGCGCTGGTTCGTTTCGCGCCACAGTCTGCAGCACTGGCGCAGCGCGGAAGTCTGGAACCGGTAGGCGACCAGGATCAAGATATAGAACTTTCGGATACCTCGGCGGGTAATAATGCTGCTACTGACACTGCCGCAGTAGCAGTCATTCGAGTGAAAGCTCATTTCCGAGAGCGCGAAGTGCAGCTTGACCTGGAGATAGGTTCTGGGAGGGCAAATCGCGCGCGTCTGGCGCGCACCCCTGTGCCTCTAAAACAGGTACGCGGCTTGGTGGTCACCACCATGTTCGCGCCCGAAGATTTAGATATTTTACAGGGCGATCCTGCAGCTAGACGTCGTTTTCTGGATGATTTATTGGTGCAACTGTGGCCAGTAGAGGCCGGCACGATTAGCCAGCATCAAAAGATCTTGCGGCAGCGAGGGGCCTTGTTGAAGCAGGCAGCGAAAAAGAAGCGTCGGGGGGCAGATCTTTCTCTAGAGCTTTCTACCCTTGACGTTTGGGATAAGCAGTTATCGCAGGTGGGTGCCCGACTGATCGCAGGTAGAGTCCGGGCCTTGCAGGCACTTACTCCCCACGCGGCTCAGGCTTACCTGCTAGTTTTAGGGGAAGAACATTTGGCGAACTCTTCCCAGACCTTGGGATTATCTTATGTGCCTTCCTTTGCTCCCCCTACTGACCTAACCGATCCGCAGGCAGTTGCGCGCGCTCTGCAAGAAACTTTCGCTGCCCGCCGTGAAGAAGAACTCACTCGCGGAGTGAACCTGGCGGGCGCGCACCGTGACGATTTAGCGGTGATGCTAGATACCTTGCCGGTGAAAGGCTTTGCTTCCCACGGGGAAACCTGGAGCGCCGCCTTGGCTCTACGCCTGGGACAGTTTGAGCTGTTAAGGCAGGTGGGGGAAACTCCTATCCTGATTTTGGATGACGTATTCGCTGAGTTAGATCCCTCGCGGCGGGCCGCTTTGCTCGACTTTATGAGCCGTGCTGATCAGGTGGTGATTACCGCTACTAGCCGCAAAGATTTGCCTACCGAAATCGAGGGGCATTTTTTTGATGTTCTGCGCGGACCTAAGGGAACCTCTATTAGGTCCGAAAATAATTCGGTACCCGAAGTTACCAATCCGTCCTCAGAAAATAGCAGCTCGGATAGGTTATGACTGAACAGCCGGAGGGAGCCCCCACCTACACCCAGCAGTTACTGCGCGCCGCCCAAGAACATGCTTTCTCTCAAGGGCTGATGCGAATGTCTGCCAGTGAGCTGCGGCGTTACCGGGGAAGACGCAATTGGGATGGGATAGTTTCCCCCACTATTTCCGAAGACGCATACCCGGTTGACATGGGTGAGATTTCCTTGGGGAGAGTTAAAGCTATTAATGATAGTTATGCCCGCGACCGAGTTCCCGGATTAGCGCAGTTACAGCCCTCCCCCGGATTGGCCGGCGGGGGTAACGGCGGCAGATGGTCGCGGCGAGAACCGCGTAGCCTAGGGGCAGTTTGGAAAACCTATGTGCGAAATTTTGGGTTAGGAAAGCTGCTTGACGAAGGCAAACTGAAAGCTAATTGGGAACAAATTGTTGGTAGCCAGGTGGCTCAACATGCGCAAATCGAATCGATTAAAGATGGGGATGTGGTGGTGCGTTGCGACTCCACCCGTTGGGCCAGCGAGTTGCGTAATCTGATTCCCCAACTAATGGGGCTAATTGAGGATCATGCGGGTGCGGTAGTGATTAAACGCTTGATTGTGTTGGGGCCGAAAGCTCCCTCATGGAAATATGGTCCCCGTTCGGTAAAAGGGCGCGGCCCGCGCGATACCTATGGTTGATTTAGGTCCGCCTCCCGGAACGGTCACTGATAAGCAGCAGGTAGGCGGGGCTGCCAGCGGGGGAAATCCCTATACTTTGGCCGGGACAGATTACGAACGTTATCGCCCCACCTATCTACCTGCAGCCGTAAACGCGGCGCTATCTGGATTAAGAAATCCCCAAGTATTAGATGTAGGTGCCGGTAGCGGCAAATTTACCCGGGTTTTAGCGGCACAGGGAATAAAGGTTAGTGCCCTGGAGCCCGCGGCGAGCATGCGGAAAATGTTCCGCGAATCCCTCCCAAAAATTCCTCTTTATGAAGGGAAAGCCGAGGACGTGGCAGAGTTATTTGCGCCTGAAACTTTCGATGCACTCTGCTTTGCGCAATCCTGGCACTGGGTAGATAAAGAGGCGGCGTGCGTTGCCGCAGCCAAAGTGTTGAAACCTGGCGGACGCCTAGTAATCATTTACAACCAGATGAACGTGTCTTTCCCCTGGGTAAAGCGACTTTCAAGGGTGATGCGTTCCGGGGATGTACATCACCCGGATCGGGTACCGCAAGTGGGAAAGCAGTTCGCTACCCCGCAGCTAAAACTTTTCCAATGGGGAACATCTTTACCGGTAGCAGCCCTCTTCGCCTTGGCTAAGACGCGCTCTTCCTATCTGAAAGCGAGTGAGCGAGGAAAACAGCATATGCAGGCAAACCTGCAATCTTATTTGTGGGGTGATTTGGATTTAAACCCCCACCAAACTGTTACTTTGCCTTATTACACCCTGGTGTGGATCGCCCCAAAAATTAGTTAGTTATTAGTATTTTCGCAGTTAGAACAGTTTTTCTGGTGCGTTTCTTTCTGTCGCGAGCATTGTTAACTAAGAATTAACGCAATCGTCAGGGCAGCGTTAACTTCTTGTCTTATTTTGCAAGTGTCAATGAAAAATCTAAAAGAATCGAAGGAAAGACATGCGTAAGAGCATTAAATCTTTAGCGGTTATCGCTGGTCTTGCCTTGACAGCAACTAGCCTGGCCGCCTGTGGCTCCGATAATGCCACTGGAAGTGTAGATAACTCAAAGAAAGTTAATAGTGTCGATATTTCCGGCAAGTTGGCGGGCGCGGGTGCATCCTCACAAAAAGATGCGGTTGACGCCTGGAAAGCTGGATTTTCCGAGGTAGCGCAAAATGTGGAAGTAACCTATGACCCCACTGGTTCCGGGGCAGGGGTGACCACCTTCCTCCAAGGTGGAGTGGCCTTCGCCGGAACAGACCAGGCACTCTCTAAGGAAGAAATCGATAAATCAGCCGCGGTTTGTAAAGACTCCAAAGCCATTAACCTACCGGTTTATGTATCCCCGGTGGCGGTGGCCTTCAACCTGGAGGGAATCAAGACGCTTAATATGAAACCGGAAACCATCGCTAAGATCTTCCGCGGAGAAATCATCAAGTGGAACGATCCGGGTATCGCCGTGGACAATGCGGATGCCAAACTACCTGACGCCAAGATCGTGGCGGTACACCGCGCTGACCAGTCGGGTACTACCGAGAATTTCACCGACTACCTGCACGCGGCGGCCCCGGACGCATGGCCGGATAAGCCATCGAAAGATTGGCCGGTAGCTGGCGGGGAATCTGGAGATAAAACCGCAGGGGTAGTGGATAACCTGAAGAAAACTGTAGGTGCAATCGGCTATATCGATGCCTCCCAGGCCGGTGACTTCGGAACGGTGGCGCTCAAAGCTGGCGATGGTTTCGTTAAATACTCGGCCGAGGCAGCTGCCAAAATCGTCGAAAGCGCCGAAGTTGAGGATGGACGGGAAAAGAACGACCTGGCGTTAAACCTGAATCGCACCCCGGATGATCCCGAAGCCTATCCGCTGGTATTGGTCTCTTATTATGCGGTTTGCCCGCAGTATAAAGATGCTAACACCGCCAAGTTGGTGAAAGCCTGGGTCAACTATGTGGTATCCGCTGACGGGCAAAACAAAGCTGCCGAGGCAGCCGGATCTGCTCCCTTGGGCGCGGAAATCACCAAGAAGATCACTGCCGCGCTTGAGGAAATCAAGTAAGAATCCCCCAAGTTTGGGCTCTGGCGACCAGGAGTTCCGGCAAAAACCGGTACTCCTGGCCGTAACCCCCTGGAGAAAACGTGAGTACCAAAACCCAGCTCGAAAAACGAGAATCCGGGCAAGTTCCCTCCCGGAAAAATATCTTTAACTGGGAAGGACTATTTTATCTAGCCACCAAAGGTTCAGCGATAGTCATTGCCGCTGTGTTAGCCCTAGTAGCGATGTTTCTAACTATGCAAGCCTGGCCGGCTATCTCTAATCCTGATTTGCGACTGCGGATGCGCGGACGTACCGAAATGGTTAGTATCTGGGAATACGTAGCCCCCCAGCTTTTTGGAACAGTCCTGGCAGCGGCGGTCGCCTTAGTGATTGCGGTGCCGCTTTCTATCGCGCTGGCAGTGTTTATTAACTTCTATGCTCCTAAGAAAATCTCGGCAATCATCGCGGGATTGATTGATGTAATGGTAGCGATTCCTTCGGTTGTTTACGGCCTGTGGGGCGGACTGATTTTGCTACCGATCTTGCAGCCGATTATGGAGTTCCTCGCCACCTATTTTGGCTGGTTTCCCTTATTTTCAGGGCCAGTTTCTCCGATTGGGAGAGTAATTTTTTCTGCCTCGGTGATCTTGGCGATTATGGTGATTCCGATTATTACCGCACTTTGTCGAGAAGTATATGCCCGTACTCCTCCTTTGGAAATGGAAGCAGCGTTGGCACTGGGTGCGACCAAGTGGGAAATGATAAAAACCGTGGTTCTGCCCTTTGGGCGCTCCGGTACGGTTTCGGCGGCGATGATCGGGTTAGGGAGGGCGCTCGGGGAAACCATGGCAGTGGCGATGGTACTTTCTCCCGGAGCATCCTACGTTTGGTCGTTGTTTCAGGCGGGAGCACACTCTACGATCGCTTCCAATATCGCCCTCCAGTTCCCGGAGGCTGATTCCAATATGGCGGCCGCGCTAATCTTCACCGGTCTAGTGCTGTTTGTTTTGACTTTGTTGGTCAACTCGGGTGCGCGGTGGATGGTAGCCCGTAAGGAAGGTTTGGGGAAATAAATGAGTGCTGAAAATCAGAATCGGGGCGACCTGAAGTTAAAGCAAGAATCTATAGGTGCCGGGCAAGCTCCTGCCAGCAGCGGGGCTAATATTCGGGGTAAAAGCGATCAGCTTGCGGCTTTATCTTCCTCGGATAATACCTCTGCTTTGCAGGCAGTAATCCTAGAGAAAAAACTAAAGTACCAGGAAAGACTGGAGGACGCGGAGCCAAGAACTGAGGTGAAGCACGCCCAGCTGGGCGGAGATAAAGCGCTGAGTTTTCGCCGCAGATTCACCAATAACGTGATTGCAGCCTCGATGTGGATGTGCGGTCTGCTGGTGCTGGTCATCTTGGCTTCTATCGGGTACGAACTTATCCGCCGGGGTATTGGGATTATTTCTCCCTACTTCTTGAGCGTTTCTATGAAGGGCGTCTATGGAGGGATGCAAGCTGGCGGAATTTATCACGCGATGGTCGGTACCCTGCTGATTACCCTGGTAGCAGCAATTATTTCCGTTCCCCTAGGGTTGCTGGTAGCCATCTACTTAACCGAATACGCAGGCAATACTAAGTTCGCGAAACTCACTACCACCTTGGTAGATGTGATGACCGGCATTCCCTCCATAGTTGCTGGTTTATTCGCGGCTGCCTTGTTCACCATGGTTATTGGTCCTGCGTACCGTTCCGGTCTGATGGGGGCAGTTGCCCTTTCGGTATTGATGATTCCCCTGGTAGTACGCTCATCGGCGGAAATGTTGCGGCTGGTACCCGATGATTTGCGGGAAGCTTCCTATGCGCTGGGGGTTCCCAAATGGCGCACCGTGATCTCGGTTGTACTGCGCACTTCGGCGGCTGGGTTAGTGACCTCAGTGGTGGTAGCAATCGCTCGGATTGTGGGGGAAACTGCGCCCTTACTGATTACCGCGGGGATGTTCGATGCGATCAATAACAATGTGTTTTCCGGGCGCATGGAAACCCTGCCGGTCTATATCTATCAGCAGTACACCTCCACGGTTTCTTGCGCGGCTCACGCAGTGAACTGTAACCCCACTATCAATGTGGATCGCGCCTGGGGTGCGGCCTTGGTGCTGGTATTCGCGGTATTGGTTTTGAATCTAGGAGCCCGGTTCGTAGCCAAGAAACTCTCGATTGGTAAATAGCTAACTCGCCCTCGCCTGGGGCAGGGCTCCAAGAAGCAAAGCAGATAGGAAAGAAAATGGCAATCTGTTTAGAAACTAAACACTTGGACGTTTACTACGGAGAATTCAAAGCCGTAGCGGACGTGAATATGACGATAGAAACCCAAACGGTAACTTCCCTGATTGGGCCGTCTGGGTGTGGAAAATCCACGGTGCTGCGCACTTTAAACCGGATGCATGAAGTTACGCCCGGAGGACGCATCGAAGGGGAAGTGCTGCTGAACGGGGATAACCTGTATGGAAAAGACGTCAACCCGGTGGAGGTGCGGCGGATGATCGGGATGGTGTTCCAGCGTCCTAACCCCTTCCCCACCATGTCGATAAAGAACAATGTGCTCGCCGGTTTGCATCTGAATCGGGTGAAAATCAGTAAATCCGAGGGCGACCAGATCGTAGAAGAATCCCTCAAGGGTGCAAACCTGTGGGAGGAGGTTAAGGACCGGCTAGATAAACCGGGCGCTTCCTTGTCCGGTGGCCAGCAGCAACGCTTGTGTATCGCGCGGGCGATTGCGGTTAAACCCGAGGTGCTGCTGATGGATGAGCCTTGCTCCGCGCTGGATCCCATCTCGACCTTGGCGATTGAAGATTTGATTGCTCAGTTGAAAGAAACCTACACAATCGTGATCGTTACCCACAATATGCAGCAGGCGGCGCGAATTTCCGACCAGACCGCATTCTTCAACATTTCCGGGCCGCGCCAACCCGGGAAACTGGTGGAGATCGGGCCTACCGAATCCGTCTTCCTCACCCCCTGCGAAAAAGTTACCGCAAACTATATTGCGGGGCGTTTCGGATAGGAAGCCTGCGCGACGGCAATCGGGAGGGTTTAATAGCAAGCAGTGCCCGACAAAACCTGTTACCCAGGGTGAACGTTTGGTTAACAAACTCCCTACAATTAGTTTCTCAGAGATTGACCCCCTTAAAATGATGAGTATGGAGAGCCAAAGTGGCCAGTTGCATTGGGATGGCTCCGGCTGGAAAGTCGAGGATCTATCTACGATTCTTGACGCTCTACCTGAGGCTTCGGTAGTACTCAATCCCGATAACTCTTTCGCTTATATTTCGCAGTTAGCGCGTATCGTTCCCCTGTTCAATCACGGGAAAATCGAATACCCGCAGCTGTTAGCACAGGTTGAAAAAGCACGCGCTGCAGGGCGGATCGTAGAGGAAGACTATGAATTGGTGCATCCCGATGCGGCTGTCCCCTGGTCAGTGCGGGTGCGGGTGGCTCCAATCTCGCCTCGACATACCCTGGTGTTGCTAGAGGATCGCACTCGTGTCCTCCAGGCTGATGCCACTCGCCGTGAGTTCGTGGTTAACGCTTCTCACGAGTTGAAAACCCCGGTGGGAGCGATTTCCTTACTGGCAGAAACGATTCACGATAATGCCGACGATGTGCAGGCGGTGGAAACCTTTTCCACCCAGCTAGTAAAAGAATCACGGCGGCTAACCAAATTGGTTTATGAAATCATCTCTTTAGCGCGGCTGCAAGATGGGCGTCTGCCAGTCAAGCCGCGTCCCATGTTGGCGATCGAAGCCATCAACGATGCTCTCGACCAGGTACGGACTGCCGCCGAGGACGCGAATATCACTTTGAACACCGATTTCCCGCAAGGGGAAGATATTTTGGTGCACGCCGATCTGGAGCTGCTGACTTCCGCCCTGCAAAACCTGCTGGAAAATGCGATTCGCTATTCTAATCCCGGAGGTCACGTGAATGTCACCTTGCGGGTAAATGACAATGTGGTGATCGAAGTGGCCGATGATGGCATAGGGATTTCCGAAGAAGACCAAGGCAGGATTTTTGAGCGCTTTTACCGGGTCGATCCGGCGCGTTCCCGCTCCACCGGGGGAACTGGCTTAGGGCTCTCCATCGTTAAACACGTAGTTTCAGATCTTAACGGTTCTATTCACGTGAACTCTAAACCGGGGGAGGGCGCCACTTTTGTCATCACTTTGCCCCGACATACCCCGCAACATCCAGATGCTAAGCAGATAGCACTGATAAAGGAAGAAGAATGACCACCATATTAGTAGTTGAGGACGAGGAAGCCTACCGTAAACCTCTGGAGTATTCCCTGAAACGTGAAGGTTACGAAGTAATCGGGGTAGCCGATGGTGATCAGGCGCTTTCAGAGGTTAAAAGTAACCATATTGACCTGATTTTGCTGGATCTGATGCTTCCTGGGATCCCCGGCACGGAGGTTTGTCGCCAAGTACGTGAAAGCTACGATACGCCCATCATCATGGTGACGGCTAAAGATGACGTAGTTGACGTGGTAATCGGTTTGGAGCTAGGAGCCGATGACTATGTGACCAAGCCCTATCGTTTCCGGGAACTTTTGGCGAGAATCACCGCGGTGTTGCGCCGTACTCAAGACCTTCCGGAAGTAGGAAACCTGCTGGAAGTCGGACCAGTTACTATGGATGTAGACCGTCACGAAGTGCGGGTACACGGGGAGCTTAAAGAGCTGCCGTTGCGTGAGTTCGAACTGCTGGAGTATTTTTTGCGTAACCCGGAACGGGTACTTACTCGCGGACAGGTTATGGATCGGGTGTGGGGCGAAAACTGGTTCGGAGATCCCAAGACCTTGGACGTGCACGTCAAACGGCTGCGCTCCAAGATCGAGGACGACCCGCACTCGCCGAAGATCATTGTGACCGTGCGTGGGCTGGGCTACCGGATCATGGATCCTCAATAACACCCGCCATTTCCCTAAAAAGTCGCAGCGCTGGTAGTTGTCCCCCAGCTCTTTCTCGTCTGTTTTTACCACGGGACTCAGATATTTTCGAGGCCATCCCCATCTTCTCTGGCCTCTCTTGCGTCCTCGGAGAAAATTTGCCTCTAACGCGTCGAAAGCAAAAAAGTGACTTTCCCCCGAAAAGGAGGGTAAAGCCGTAAAATGTGGGTTTTTGGGGCTTTCACGATAGAATAGAGCCATTGAACGCCAGATTTTCGGCGTGAATACCCCGGGGCAGATGGTGCTCGGTGGCCGGAAATGCTCGGCTCGGGGCCAACGAACTAGACCAAGGAGATCCAGCAGGTGGCTGATCTGGGTGACCAACAAGTCCAGCACGAATACGGCGCGGACGACATCACAGTTTTAG
>CAMYAU010000033.1 GCA_947253735.1 uncultured Varibaculum sp.
GCAGTGAGCATGATCAGCTACGTCTCTTGCGGGACAGACTGGCTGCCCAATCCGGAGTAGTAACCCATCTGGGACACACGCTGTTAGCAGCGGGTGCTAGTGCTTACCTGGTTAAGTTTTCCATGGCGAGGCTCGCGAATGCCGTGGGGATTGAAGCCCAGCACTCTCAGGTAACTTTTTCAGAGATCGTAACCTCGGTTTATGCGCATGGAACTTTCCGGACGGAGTCTCATGAGCAACGCGCATTCGGGACTAATGCCGCTCGTCTAGATGATTTACGCTTGTTTGTGCGCTCTTTAAAACCGGGACTTCTGGTAGAGGAGGCCCAGCAGCGTATCGACGAAATTACCAGCCGCAAACCTCCCTATCCCGCGGTCATCAATTGCTTGGCCTCTGGTATTGCCTGTGCAGGATTCTGTTTCCTAAACCGCGGTGGACTCGTTGAATGCTCCGTGGTGGGGATTGCAGCTCTTTGTGGCCAGATTCTGCGCCGATCTATGATAAAACGCCGAGCAAACCATTTTGGGGTCTGGATGCTCTGTGGATTATTAGCTGCCCTAATCTACATGGGAATCAGCCAAACTTTGCTGCTAACTGGTCTAGTTTCGATCGGTCACCCGCAGGGAATTATTTCGGCAGTATTGTTCTTAGTTCCCGGATTCCCCCTGGTAACGGCGATATTAGATTTAGTGAGAATGGATTTTCTAGCGGGAATGTCCCGCATGACCTACGTTTTAATGCTGGTTATCTCGGCCGGGATTTCGGTGTGGATGATCGCTACTATATTTCAGTGGCATATTGACCCTCCAGAGGCCTTTCCTGTTACCGGAATCGCGCTATACCTACTGCAATTTATATGTTCATTGGTTGCTTCTTTCGGTTTCGCAGTCCTGTTTTCAATCCGCCCTCAAGTAGCTTTTTATGCTTCCCTAGTTGCAGGATTCGTCAATGTTGGGCGACTATTTCTAACAGCACAAGGAATGTTACCGCAGGCAGCAGTAGGTCTGGCAGCTGTCACTATTGGGATCGTGGCACATTTCATTTCCCGCCTCAGCGGTTTCCGTTTCTCGCGCACCTCGCTAACAGTACCCGCGGTGGTCATTATGATCCCCGGAGTGCCCCTCTATGCCGCGATTACTCACCTTTCTAATGGGGATATTCCCCAAGCCACTGCGGCGCTTGTCCAAGTGTTCTTCGTGGTCCTCTCCATAGGGGTGGGATTGGCAATTTCGCGGATGTTAACTGATCCGGGCTGGCGGATTGACCGGGATACCGCACAGCCTCGACTACTGGAAAAAACTGGATGGAATGACGGCGCGCGCCGTTTCCAAATGCGCTAATACAAAATCTTGGGGGGGCGCTGACTATTGTCAGCGCCCCCCCCAACCACATTCACTGGGGTTACCCCTTAGTGGGTGACTACCCTTCCCGAGGAGTCGCCGTTGCGTCTAGGCGAATCACCCCGTATGTCCAGCCGCGGCGGTGATACACCGCGCAAGGTTGCATGGTTTCAGAATCGATAAACACGAAGAATGGGTGCCCTACCAATTCCATTTGATAGAGTGCTTCGCTAACAGTCATAACCGAAGCTTCATGCAGTTTTTGCCGCACAACCACCGGGGAATCCCCTAAATGGCTTTCATCCGCCACCCCGATTTTTCTGTCCCGGGGAATATCTGGTGAGAACTCGTCATCTTTGGGAATGACTGCTTTGGCAGCATCCCTCAAATTAAGTTCCTCAATCTTTAAGGGCTCTTCCTGGCGATGTGGATCCCGGTGCCGCCGATGATCCTTGGCCCGGTCCCGGGCGCGGCGCAGACGCTCATAAAGCTTGCCACACGCAATATCTACTGAGGCGTAGCGATCAGAAGAACTGGCCTCGGCGCGAATAATCGGTCCCTTTCCAAAAACTGTCAGTTCCACTTTTTCGGAGGTATCGGCTTGCCGCTGGTTCGGTTCATGAGTGAGTTCCACATTTACTCGCTGTACCCGCGGATAAAACTGCTCGACCTTTGCGACTTTTTCCTCGGCGTATTGGCGGAAATTGGGGTGGATTTCGGCATTTCGTGCTTCAACGATAATTTCCATTGGTGTCCTCCAGGGCACGGTAGGGGGATCAAAGATCCCAGATTGATGCGTACCGGATCATTCCGGTCGCGGTGATTGCAGCTACCACCTCCCTTTCACCCACCTTTGGGCTTTTCAAGTACAAGAATTTTACCGCATAACCTTCGACAATTAACCCCTTTTGAAGTTACGTTCAGCTACGCTAAGCGAGAACACCGCCTTCACCTGCGCCTGTTCTCCATTAATCACTCGTACTGCTTCTTGGACAGTTGCACCGGTAGTAATAACGTCATCAACTAGCAATACTTCCTTACTAAAATCCAAGTCTGCCCTAGCTGCTATCTGCATACTTCCGGCCCGTCCCCGGAGCCGCTCTTCAAAGCTCCTACCTGCTTGTTTTTTGCTTCCCTCTTTTAGCTCTAGCAAACCCGAAAGCCTCACTGCCGCCCCTTCCTCCTCCAAAGCGGCTACTATTCCCGCGGCCAACCTCCCGGCAGTGGAAGAAATCGCGGTTTTCCCAAAATGAAAGGTAGAAGGCACGGGACACACTAAGAAGGGACGAGGAAAACTAGTGGCGAGATTCTTAGCTGCCATCGCCCCAAAAAAGAAGGGAAGCTGCTGATAATAGTAAGATCGCGAATGCTTCATCGCCAAGACTACTTTCCGGGCTCTCCCCCGGTAGATACTAAGAGTCCGAACCCCATCGACGTCCTCATCTAGGGACATAGCGGCACCAACACTAGTGGGAGGACGTAAAAATATACCTCTACACCGGTCACACAGCATCGTATCCACCTGTCCACAACCGGGGCAGCTTTCCGGAAAAAGCAGGGTGGAAAAAGTCCGAAAAGATTTAGCGAACTGTGCACCGGTAAAAGTCAGTATCCCCGGAGAAGTGGCCGGAAAATTATGCGCGCCCATAGATAGAGCTTGCCTCGCGAATCCGCAATGACACCCTCAGAAATAATCTTTACTGGAAAACCCGAACTAAAATCCCTCTGGGGATCAACGCCAGCCTAGCTAAAAGCTAAAACACATCATCAAAAAATAGACATCAATGGCAGAGAGAGTTACCTAGTCCTTGAAAATGCCGGATAAGTAACACCACTTCCTAGTGTCCGCCACGATTGTTGTATGTGTCCCAGACGCACTCCACGATCATTAATAACCTGGGCATCCCCATCGGGAGGATTGGGTACCAGATATTGGGACTTGGGCGCCGCCTCAAATGTATCCTCATAAGAGTTAACCCCCAACAGCTGTATCTTCGGGGTGGTACCTGTCTGTAAAATCGCTACCTGGCCCGAATCTATCCAGGCTACCGAAGTTACATCCTGCAAAAGATCGGTAACACGTTCACCGGTAAGAATCTGGGTGGGGGTACCCTCTGCATCTCTAATTACCGTTACCGCGACACCTTGGAAACTATACCCCACCTGCCACACTAACAAACCGCGCACACCGGGATAGCTAAGGGCAAAAAATGGAATTTTCCAACTGCCACCTTCGGGAACTTTCACCCGCACCACCTGGAAACGGCTGTTGACCGCCACTAAATCTCCCGGTTTAGAAGCATCACCGGTCCAGGCCCAACCCCAAGGATCAACTTGGGGTGCCCGCAGATTCTCACCCCGATAAATAACTAGCGGGACTTTTCCGCGTTGCAAGCGCACGAGCTCTTTACCATCGCGAATCGCCACTTGAAAATCACTGCCGGTGGGCCCCGGAGTAGGCCAAGTTATTTCCCCCGCCAAGTCTTGGGCGGTGGTAAATATGCCATTGCGGGTATCGGATTCCTCGATTACCTCCCCATTTTTGACTCCCAGCATCGTCTGCTTCTTAACCGGAGCTGGTTGCTCACTCGGTTCAGGTAAAGCTTGACCATTTTGCGAAACTGCAACCTCATCTACCCCTGATAGCTCCAATAACGTGGCACGCACCTGCCGGTAGAGCTGATTCATCTCCACTTCGGAACCCAAGCGCAAAGTATCAGGCAGTTCAACCATCGCTTTGCGCCCCTGCATCGTAACCAGGTTAGTAGGAATCTTTTTAATCGTCTCTGGCTTACTCACTGCACCTTCAAGATCACTCGTAGGAGCAGAAAATAAAGCTGCTAACAAGTATTGAGCGATGTTCTTGCGCGGTAACCAGCGAGGGTCCGGAATTAGGAAGCGATGATCAGTGGACCAATAATAAACGTTGCGCTTAGAGAAAGCATTCTTGAAAGCAGTATTGGTAAGAACCACTCCATCCGGCAAAGAACTGATCCGCCATTGCCCGTTCTCTTTCGCTAACTCGTATTTGAAAGTTTCCTCTTGACGGAAGCTCTGCCGCACGCCCACCTTGTTCACGCGCAATACCGCTTGCCCGCTTCCAGTGGCGCTCTTAGTCTCGTCAGCGAAAGCTATCTTAAGTTCCGTCTTGGGTTTAAGCACAGTTACCTGCATTTGCGGCTGCCAGCTACGACGAGTAACCGAGGTCAAGAACTGGCGTGCAATCCCGTAATCATCGTAGGTACCGGCCGCACAAGCTTGTTGAAAATCTGCGAGTAGTTTTTCCGGACTAGAACCATCGATGGGTCCACTAGCTAATTGAGCCAGCGGATTGCGGGAATCCGGATTCACTTCACCTTCATGCACCGGCCCAGAATCAGGGAGAGCGGCACAAGCTGAAACGCTAAATACCAGGAAAACCGCAGCTATCCCCGACCAGATTCGTCGCCCTCTGCTGATTTTCGCGATTTTCGAGGACCGACCCACCTGCCTAAAAAGTATAGATAGATTGTTTCGCCAGTTTTTCGACCGGAACCTTTGGCGGTGCAGGCACTGTAATAAACCTAAGCCGTTCATCGAGCATCCCCCCTAAAATGCTGGTCCGGGTCCTCGTTACTATCAGCTTCCAGGTTTTTAATCCGCTCTTGAATATCAATCACCGTTTCTGAGGGCGACATATGCGGCAAGGGGTGGGCCGCAGTGGCTTCCATCATATCTGCGGGTAGATGCGCAGGCAGATGCGGTAGGCTGTCTGCCGCACTCAAGGGGATTTCTTGCTGACTGGTCTCACTACCTTCCAGTTGGCGCACCTCTAGAGAGGACTCCTCAAGATCCTCGGACAAAATAATGTCCTCCGGATGGGTAGTTGCCCACTGGGAACGGGCAGTAATCAAATCTTGGTTTTCGACTTGCTCTGGTAGATCCGCGATCTCTTCTCCCTGGTGACGAGGAAGCAGCAGGGTGAAGGCAGAACCTTGCTGGGGGCAGGACAAAACCGTGAGTAGTCCCGAGTGTAATGCCGCGTCCTCCGCAGAAATTGCCAGTCCCAAACCGGTACCACCAGTGGTACGTTTACGAGAAGGATCTGCTCGGTAAAAACGATCAAACACATGCTGCGCAACTGCGTCAGTCATTCCCGGACCATGATCACGAACCTGCAGAGCTACCGCGGTTTGCGATCCCGCCACTGTAATCTGTACCGGTTTTCCTTCCGCAAACTCGATCGCGTTCACCAATAAGTTTTGGGCAATCCGGGTAACGCGGGTTTCATCTAGTTGCGCTACCGTATCGCCGAAGGTATCCAAAAGTACCTCCACCCCCATGCTTTCGGCCAAAGCCCG
This sequence comes from uncultured Varibaculum sp., assembly GCA_947253735.1. Taxonomy (GTDB): domain Bacteria; phylum Actinomycetota; class Actinomycetes; order Actinomycetales; family Actinomycetaceae; genus Varibaculum. The sequence continues at coordinate 5,681 of CAMYAU010000033.1, forward strand.
ATTGGATTCTAAAACTCCTGAAGCTAAAGAACCTAGGTTAACCTCGGACAAAGAAAGCTGTGCCACCGAAGCATCAATTCGGGAAATCTCGATCAAGTCAGCGAGCATCTTATCGAAACGATCAACTTGGCGATGCAGAATCGTAGCTGAGCGGGCATTGGTTTCCGAAAGCTGGTCACGTTCGTCGTAAATCAAATCAGCGGCCATGCGGATAGTGGCAAGAGGCGTGCGCAACTCATGGGAGACATCAGATACAAACCGCTGCTGCAAAGTGGAAAGTTCTTCGTAATCACTGATCTGTTCACGCAGATAGCTAGCCATATCGTTTAGTGCTTGAGATAGTTGCGCTAATTCATCACCACCATGTACCGGCAGATGAATCTGCAGATTACCGGCCGAGACCTTCTGGGCTGCCTTGGCTGCTCTTCTTGCAGGCGCCAAAGTTGAATAAGAAACCGCTGCCATCAGCACCGTCAGCACCGCTAACAGCACCACAGTTCCAAAAATAAGCACCTGGTTCACCATATAAATGGTTTGCTGTTCATAGGCTAAGGAATAAACCATGTAGACTTCATAGCTTCCCACCAAAGGTAAGAACACCCGCGACCCCACTACAATCCCAGGAGTTTTCTCTGCTTGCGAGTTCTTCAAAGATACGGATTGCCAGTGCACTCCCCCTTTTTGCTCAACCGCTTTACGTAACTGCGGGGTAATAATTACCCGCAGTTCCGGGTCAATAATCTCGTTGATCGCTAGGGGACGCGTCTCATTTGGATCCCGCAGTAACATCGCCCCTACCCCACCAGCACCTGCCGAGGCATCTCGTTGATCCGACATCAAGGTGTAGGCAGCATCTTGTACTCCGCTCACCGAATCGGTAACCGTGGAGTCAAATGCAGCTTGCAAACTCTCGGTACGCATAGATGCGTCTTGCAACACGATATTTAAACGTTTTTGAAAAATTCCATTCGACACATGGGAGGTAACCGAAACGATCAAGATCACCATCATCATCGCAGTAGCCAGCGCCATTAAGGCGGTCAGCCTTGCGGAAATGGAAGTAAGAAAAAATCGTATTACTGGCCAGTTTGAAACTTGTTTCCCTAAGGAACTAAAGGCCTCGCGCCATTTCTTTTTCCGCAGCAATCCCCAAAAACTATTGGACGTTTCTATCTGCGTTGCTGTCTGGGTTGGGGGTTGCGTGCTCATCTACGCCTAGTTGCCTCCAGCGCGGTAACCGACTCCGCGCACAGTGCGCACAATCTTGGGATGCTCGGGATCTTCCTCGATTTTGGCGCGTAGCCGTTGCACGTGCACATTAACCAAACGAGTGTCGGTGTTGGCGTGACGGTAGCCCCAAATTTCTTCTAGCAATTCTTCCCGGCTAAAAGCTTTCCAAGGTGAACGCGCCAGGGTTAGTAACAAATCGAACTCTAAAGGAGTGAGATCGATGCGTTCGTTCCCCCGAAACACTTCGTGAGCAACCACGTTAATATGCAGATCTCCCAGATCTACATCCTCTCCCTGTCCTTCGCTACTGCGTCCCCGCAAGCGGGCCTTAATCCGAGCTACCAGCTCTTTAGGTTTAAATGGTTTGGGAATATAGTCATCTGCTCCCGCCTCTAGCCCAGCTACCACATCGGCAGTATCCGACTTGGCGGTGAGCATGATAATAGGTAAATCAGATACCGCGCGGATCTGTCGACAAATTTCGACTCCATCCTTACCTGGCAGCATTACATCAAGCAGCACTAAATCTGGTTGGCTTTCCTGGAAAATATTAAAAGCTTCGTCACCGTGGTGACAAAAAACTGATTTATAGCCCTCAGTTGACATCACGATGCCCACCATCTCTGCGAGCGCCTCATCATCGTCCACTACCAAAATTTTCACGGTCATGAGTCCTATTGTGCCATGCGGATACTAGTTTTGGCTTCATTGCTCGCGCCAGGAGGCATTTATGGAAACAGATTTAATAACCTTTGACTATTCGCCGCTTTGATCCGGTAATCCCCCCGGCAGAAGGCGTAAATGCCCGCGGCGACTCTCTTGAGCTTTGGGACGCACCGCTGGCAGTCCTTGTTTAGTGGCCAGGTCATATTCGTGTCCCACATGTCCTCTACCCCCACTAGTTGCTTCCGGGCTGAGTCGGCCATCCCAATTCTTGTTTACTTTCGAGGTGGAAAGATGTCGACGTTTAGAGGCTTCCCGCACCACATTTGCGAGGGCTTCCAAATCATCATCACTGGGCTCAGCTGGGGTAAACTCGCTGGCTAGCCGCACTACTTGCCACCCCCGGGGGGCGGTTAAAGTATTTGCGTGCTCGGCACAAAGATCGTAGGCGTGCGGTTCTGCCTGGGTAGCTAGGGGGCCGAGGACGACGGTGGAATCTTTATAGACGTAGGTTAAAGTAGCAGCTGCTACTTGGTTACAGCCAGTTTTGGAACATGATCTAGTTACCCGCACAATTGCACGTTAGCGGCGCGGGAAATAAAACCCAAGTCTAACTCGCGGTAAGGTGCGTTCTCGTGAGGGGTTTGACACGAATGCGGCGAGATCGTCACGGACGAGGCGCCCGGGGGGTTACTTTTTTACCGGTAGTTCCGGCTTGGAAGACCCGACGGGAGAAATTTGATCAACTGGTGGTTGATTTGGCGACCCTCGCTGCCCGCAAACATTCAGAAGTTAGCCGTATCGAATTCGGGGTGGAAGATATTCCGCCCTCCGACCCGGCAGAATGGGAATCATCGCGCGCGGTTTTAGGGCGACTTTTCCCCGCAGATAAGGGCGGGAAGTTAGCTACTCGAATCGTGATTTACCGTTTACCAATTCAGTGGCGCTGTCGCACCGCGGGGGAGATTGAACAGGCTGTTAAAGCGGTACTTTCTGAACATTTAAGCACAGAGATCGGCTGTCTACCTGAAGACGTTTTTCCCACCTCCCCATAATTTTTCGCTCCGCAAACAACTCATCCTTAACTGCCTGACAGCGGTTTTGCGGCACACCCTCAGCTGGCTTTATCTGATGAAAGCGGAGCTAGGGATTAATTTTTACTGTAATTGCGGATATTTCTTTAGCTGCTTTCCCGATTCCGATAGTGCGGAACACTCCGGCGGGATCCTCTACTAGTTGTGCACTGTATATCCCGGTTTCGCTTTGCCACTGCCAAATCCCATTTGCTACTTTCACCTGGGTCAAGGTTCCCGGTTTAAGCCATATCTCTTGGGTTGTTCCGGCGGAAATTAAAGTAATTTTTTGGGCCCGTTCACTTTCGAAAACCAAATTAGCGGCTTTTTCATTTACTAGCACCGCCCCCGAAGTGCCTGACGGCACTGACGGATACACTGCCAAAGTAGTATGTCCCGCGAAGATTTCCTCCCCGAAAATCGCGGCCACTACCGGCTGATCCGATTTAAGTTTAACCGCCACCAAGCCATCATTGACTCCCCCTAGCGGAATATCAAAAATTGCTCCCCTGGCAACCTGCAACTTTTTAGGGGCGGGCACCGGGGTTTCACCTTTTGCGTCCAGGAGCGATACTTGCAAAGTTGCTACCGCTGAACTGGGATTAAGCACCCGTAAACTGGCTTTACCAGTGACTTTAGCTGCCGGAATTAACGTTTCTAGCGAGGGTGGTGCCAGGGAAGGCGAATAGGCCGCTCCCTCCTTTTGAGCTCCGGTAGCCAAAGTGGAACTCACCCAGGAGTTCAGCCCGCTACCTTCGGCCGTTACTAACACCCCGAGTCGGTTATACCCTGGTGCTTGCCCATCTAAGACCAGAGAAGTGCTGCCGTGAGCGGGAACTTTTTGCGTCACTTTAGCTCCTAGCGGTCCCTGCTCTGTCCAGAGTTGAATCCGGGCAGTTACCGGCGATCCTGCCGGGTTCACCAGATGTAAAGTAGAGGCGTTACCGGTGGTAGTACCGGGGGTAAGAAAATAGGCGCGATTAATAGGGGCAGTGCAATAATCCGCGAAAAATCCGTTCTCGCCCTCTTTCCCACTGCCATTTACATACCCCACAGCGGCCGCATTTTTCCCCGCTACCGGTTTTACCTGCAGTTTTAATCCAGATGCAGGCACTTCCTGCGCGCTTCCCCCTGCCAGTGCCTTCCCGGAAGTATCGGTTAGTTCTGCTGACCCGGTCGAGGAAGTGCCCTGTATCCAAGCCCTGGCCGCACCTCCTGGCAATCCCGGGCACACCACTTGCCGGATTGCTGCCGGTACCGCCACCTCACTAGCGCTGTTTTTAGGACTGGAGGCGACGGGTAGATTCTTGGCAAGCACCAAACCAGTAGCGAGGGCAGCCAGGAGGATTATTAGCGCTGACAGCAATGAAGTTATGGATCGATAGGCCGGTTTTTTCATTTGCGCTGACTCCTTTCTGCTAGCGGCAGGCAGGCAACTACCGTCCCCAGATAGAGCAGCAAAAACAGCCCTATCATCAGATAACGTCCCTGATTAGCGAAATATATTTCAAGTTTCCCGGAAGTATCGGGCGGAATGATAAAGGTTTGCAGTCCCCCCTCGGATCTAGATTGCAGGATGCGTCCATCTAGCTGGGCTTTCCAATCCGAGGAAGGCGATTCTGCCAGCAATACTTTGCGCTCTTGCGAGGAGGAGGGGATGGCTTTTCCAGCAGACATCACCCCGGCCGGCACGGTTTCCTGTTGTTTGTCGGAGGCTATTCGTACCCGCGCATCCGAGCGCGGCGGCGAAAATCTGGAGGTATCTAGGCGCCACACACTGTAATCAGTATTGGTAGAAACTGGATGAAAATAACTGGACGCAGTTAACTTGGCGTTTAGACCATCAGCGGCAGCCTGCTTGGTAAGCAGCAACTGTTCGACCGCTAAATCTGCACATAGGGTTGCTCCCTGACGATCATTTCCGGCTACGAGCGCCGCCAAAATGCGGCTTTCGGGAGCAGTAATCTGCCCCGAAGATTTTGCCCGGATTTCCCAGTTAGTAGACAGTAGCCCCGGTCCGGCATCCCGACGCATCGCCAGCTGGTAGCTGCGCCCTACCCGATCTATTAGCAGCATGCGAGTGCGTTTTTCTGAGGCAGATAATATCGAGAAGGCCACCGGGGCGCGATCAGTTCCAGCTTTTAACGGGGTATTTTTTGCCGGTAGCGCCCAGGTAGCTATGGTGGCCAGCGGTAATATTAGAGCCACAGCCATTATACTTGCCACCAGGTATCGCCAGTTCTTAGTGGGTTGCACCCCGTTCCATCCCCAGGCGGCTGCCACCAATAACCCCAGCAGTAGCAGAGAAAATGCTGGTAACGGCCACGGTCTTTGCCCTGGCGCCACCATTTGTGCGGCGGAAAACCCTCCGATTAAGGCGCCCGAAAGGGAAAATATCCATGCCAACCGGGTACCCAGCAGCTCTCTTCCGGTAAATAAGGCACCGGTAGCAGCCAAAACTACGCAAGCGAAGGCACCTATACCCAAATATAGGGGCGCGCCCGACAAAACTTGCCCCATAACCTGCAATTGCGAACGCATTGACAGCGGGCTAGAAGCCGAGGGGGTGAGGAAGAAATAAACTCCCAGGCTGTGGGTACGTAACGCCCATACAAAAGAAGGTAAGAGGGTAACCAGGGAGGGTATCAGCATCGCGAGTCCTCCACCTAACTGCGAAAAAACGCGCCGCCAAGACAAATGTTTTTTTATCCTGACGTTGAGGGCGCATCCTAAAACCAAAGCTAAGGCCACCAGCCAAAGCCAGGGGACGGCAGCGCTTACTACTATTAGGGCCACTGCTCCGATTCCAGCCGTAGATCTGCGCGAATAATTAGGCAGGTACTCTTCGGTATCTAAAACTCCCGCCAAAAGATAGGGGCGACGCAAATCGTAATAGGAAAGCACTCCCCAAAGCACCAAGGGTAGGAATAGGTGGCTAAGAACCGCGGAAATATTGCCAGCTTGTACCGAAATTAATAATGGTAGCGCTGCTCCCCAGCTGAGTGCGATCAGAGTACGCAGCGGGTTCACTCGGGTTAATGCTGCTGATGCCAGCCAAGCAATCATGCCAGCCCCCAACGGGGACAAAATCAATAGCCACCGTAAAACCACAGTGGGGGGTATCCCGAAGATAGCGAAGGGAGCGGTGATAACTAGCAACGGATAAGCGATTGGGTCAGGCAGACCGCTGCTCCCCGTAGAAAAAGTGCGCCAAGAGTTGGTAGCTAAAAGCCAAAAATCATGCCAGTTACCAGGTAATACGGCCCAAAAACCACCGTGCATTCCGCTCAGAAATGCTCGCATCCCCAAAATGCTGGCTAGCAGGAAGAATATTGTTAGAGCCCAGGTAATTATTTGGGCACGCCAGGTAATATTCTCTAGTTGAGTTTTAGCTACTGTCCCTAGTTTGAGGACTGCCTGTCCGCGTTCCCGGTTCACTCGCCGGATCAGGCGACGGTTTTCCCGCAGCCTGTTGGCCGGTATTTCCAAACGGGATAGTTCTCGCCGGGAAACCCGGGATTGTCGTCGCTGAATCCGCCGCGCCGAAAGAATCTTCCCTGTTGCTCTCCATACCCGGTTAGCAGCGGTAATCTCTACCGTTGCCCGTTGCCTTTGCGAACGCAGCACCCAATAAAGAGCTAGAAGCACCGCTTTTAGAGGTAGGCATAATAACCACAGCGGCAGAAGCAGAGTGTTGATAGTCAATGCCCGGTAAATATAGCTATCAGCATGCCGCGCCGCCCAGGACTTTTCCTGGCTCCGGGGCGCTTTGGCAGCCAAAGGAGTAACTGGAACTGGAGCATAAACATACACCGGCTGATGCGGAACGGGTCCGTCCGGGGCTTCCAGCTGATATTCCCCCGCGCTTTCCTCGTGCTCGTCAGTTTCTGCTGCATCGTTTCCCGCTTGCAGTGAAGCATCCTCGTTCGTTGCGTCCTCTGCAACTTCGCTGGCAGTTTCGCAGCGAGAGAAAGCCGCATCGTCAAGTAGATTTTCCTCTGGATCTGCAGCCGAATTAGTTCGCTCATCCGGTTGTGCGTTGAACTTGGGAGACTGTCCCGCACCTTCCTCTGTATTAGTTTCGGTATTTTTTTCTACAGAAGCATTAGCGGAACTTTGATCTTCCAGATATTTCCGCAGCTCGTAGAGGCCGGCTTGGGCATGATAGATCCGTGCCGCTGGCACTAGGCAAACTCGGTACCCTGCCATTCGTGCGCGGCGTCCCAGTTCCAAACCCTCGTTGAAGATGCCCAGTAGCGGGCTGCTTCCGCGTAAGCGATCCCAGAGCTGGGCTTTTATCAAGAGACCGGCAGTACCTACGGCCAGTACATCGCTGATCCCGTCATATTGCCCCTGGTCGACTTCGCCTGGATCGAAGAGGGTGAGACGCTCACCCCCACGCGTAGCGTGGATCCCTACCGAGGCCAGGGTTTCCGGTTTATCCCAATCCAGGGCTTTCGGACCGGCAATCCCGAGGGTGGTGGAGTTCTCGAAGGCCTGGATAAGTTCGCCCAGGCAAGAGGCATCGGGGGCAGAGTCATCGTGAAGGAGCCACAGGTAATCCACGGCCTCCAGATTGTCGGCTCGGGAAGCGCTTACTGCTTGCCCCAGATTGACAGCTTTTACTTGGGAATAATGCAAGGGGGCGTAGGGGCGGAGGTCATCAGGGGTGAGTTCACTCGCAGGACCAGAATCCACTACTACCAGGGAAGTTATCGGGTAACGGCTAGCGCGGAGAGCTTTTAAAGTTTGTTCAAGATAGGGGGTGTGTCCCCGCGTAGCTACAAAGACCTGTACGCTGGGGTACCGGTAACCGGCAGGGGTTTCAGAGGCGGGAGCCACTGCACTAACCCACGTTGCGCCGCAGTCTGCGCCGTTCCCGCTCTGAAAGACCGCCCCAGATTCCGAAGCGTTCATCGTTTTCTAAGGCATAACTGAGGCATTCATCGCGAACTTCGCAGAGCTCACAAACCGCTTTCGCTTCCCGAGTAGAACCGCCTTTTTCGGGGAAAAATGCTTCGGGGTCGGTTTGGGCACAGAGCGCTTGTTCTTGCCAGGAGAGGGGGCCTTGGTCATCCTGCCCAATTTGCCAGGACTGCGGATTAGACGAGATGGGACCCTCGCCAAATATGTTCCACATATTCTTCTCCTCGCAAAAATAGGTTTCTCTAAGAGTATAAACTACAAGCGTGTCATTCGGGGAAGTCAGTCGAAAAAATGGTATAGA
>CAMYAU010000034.1 GCA_947253735.1 uncultured Varibaculum sp.
GTCGATGACTTCTTTTTTGCTCATCTCAATGACCAGGCGCCCACCCCCTAAAGCCGGCAGTCGCAACACTACTTCCCGGCCTTCTTCTGTGCGTGCCCCGTCCTCGGCTACTTCTAACGGACCATCTCCGGTTCGTGGTTTCATAGCTGCCATGCTGACCCCCAGAGAGCTGAATAAAAACGATTAAAACTAATGGTTACTCAGCTAATTATAGCAGATAGACGCAATAAGCAGATGTGATCTAAAGCTGAAAAGGCGCTCTAGCAGTAGCCTGTAATCGGTATTGGAGAAGGTAAAACTACCAATAGTTTTATGTTTACATTTTCAACAAACTTCAGCGAGATTCTACCTTTGCTCTAGGGGGTGGCTAAAAGGGATCCGGAGTTGAAAAATTACGCAGTTTTGGGGGCCTTACCGATAATGTCTAGCGCCTGCGTGGGGGTATCAACTAGTTGTATCGCTGCTAACTCTGCCTCAGTAATCATTCCGGAAGTCATTAGTTGGTCTTTTAGCCAGGAGATCAGTCCGCTCCAATAACTGCGTCCCACCAGGACAATGGGGAAGGACTCGATTTTTCCGGTTTCCGCCAAAGTTACGGCCTCGAAAAGTTCATCTAAAGTACCGAATCCTCCCGGTAGAACGATGAAACCTTGGGCATATTTTACGAACATGGTTTTGCGAGCGAAAAAATACCGGAAATAAATACCCAGAGAAATCCAGTCGTTAAACATTTGCTCGTGGGGCAGCTCGATTCCTAAACCCACCGAGATTCCCCCCGCCTCGCTGCAACCTTTGGAAGTTGCCTCCATTTGCCCCGGGCCTCCGCCGGTAATTACTGCCCAACCTGACTCAGCCAATAGCCTCCCCGTCTCTTCTCCTAGGGCATACTCGGGGGTACCTTGGGGAGTGCGAGCGGAACCAAAAACTGAGATAGCCGGCCCTAATTCTGCTAGAGCTCCAAAACCCTCGGTGAATTCGCTTTGGATGCGCAACACCCGCCAAGTGTCATCATGTAACCAGTCGGTGTTTTTTTGCGGACCAAGTAAACTCTGTTCGGCAGTCTCCGTGGGGCGCAGCGGACTGCGCATCTGAATGGGGCCGCTGCGATAAACCGCTTTATTTTTAAAACTTCTCACTCGCGCAGCATACCAGTATGCAGGTAAAGCCTTGGTTAACCGGGCCGAAACATTCGGTAGCCCGATGTATCACTACAGCTAAAAGAGCTAGTAAAGCCAGTTTGTAGCCAGCATATAAAGTTTCGCGGAGAGGCGAAACTGCTCAGATTAGTCCTGCGGGCAATAAACCCCAACTGCAAGCCCGTCTCCGCAGGTAAGAACGTTAGAAATAAAACGTTCGTCATTCAGCAGAGAAGTAACTGCTTGTCGCATGTGCGTAGTTTCCATTTCCCGGCGCGCCGGATCGCCAACCTGATCCATCCAGAGGGCGTGCACAATCGCCACCATACCCCCGGGGCGCAGAATCCGGGTGGCCTGCTCGATATAGCTGGAGATTTCGCGTACATCCCCGTCAATAACCACCAGGTCATAGGCGGCACCTGCCATTCGCGGCAGTACCTCTAGGGCATGCCCGTTAATCAGGCGGGTACGATTAGACCTTTGAGTCGCCAGCCGGAAGGCAGTGCGGGCCGCCGCCTGAAACTCCGATTCGGAATCAATGGTGGTAAGCACGCCGTTTTCGGACATTCCCGAAAGCAGATACAGACCGGAAACCCCGGCGCCGGTCCCGATTTCGAAAACTGCTTTCGCTCCACACGCTGCCGCGAGCATCCGCAGTGCGGCTCCCGTAGCAGGAGAAACTGGGGCCGCCCCCATCTCCACCGCGGCGGTACGCGCAGCGGCGGTAATCTCGCCCTCTGCTACCTGGGATTCGGTCCAGTCCCAACTTAAAGCCTTGTTGTTATTCATAACGACATCCTCGTTAGCGGGTTTACGCTTGTAACCAGTTTACGAAACCAATCCTGCAACTTACAGCGGTTTAACACCGAGGTTACGGCCGGCAAGTGACTGGGTGCGCTTAGTTAGCGCCGCTGCCACCTGCTGAATGGCTTGCGAGGCCGGAGAATCGGGATGCATCGCCACGACTGGGGTGCCCTGGTCAGAGCCTTCCCGCAAAGCAATATCTATCGGTACATTAGCCAAAACTGGAACTTCATATCCGAGTTGAGCGCTGAGGCGCCCGGCCACCATGTCGCCGCCCCCGGTACCGAACAAATGTAGTTTAGTGCCATCTGCTTGCGGCAGATAAGACATGTTTTCGATTACCCCGATAACCCGCTGTTCAGTTTGTGCTCCGATAATCCCGGCGCGTTCGGCAACTTCTGCCGCTGCCACCTGCGGGGTAGTGACTACCATGATTTCTGAGCCGGGCAGCAATTGGGAAATCGAGATTGCCACGTCTCCAGTCCCGGGAGGTAGATCTAGAAGCAGCACATCCAGGTCACCCCAGTAAACATCAGCTAAGAACTGTTGGAGGGCGCGGTGCAGCATCGGGCCACGCCAAACTACCGGCTGCCCGTCCGGAACAAACATTCCGATAGAAATAACTTTCACCCCGCCGGCTACCGGAGGAACAATCATGCCATCGATAACGGTAGGTTCTTCCGCCACTCCCAACATTCGGGGGATGGAAAAGCCATAAATATCAGCATCTAATACCCCGACTTTTAGCCCCTGGGTGGCCAGAGCCAATGCAAGATTAGCGGTCATTGAAGATTTGCCGACCCCGCCTTTACCAGAGGTAATCGCATAGACCCGGGTCAGGTTACCTGGCTGTGTAAAGGGAATCACGTTTTGCGGTCCGGAAAGCTTTTCTTTCAGCGCGGCACGTTGAGTCTCATCCATCACGCCCATTTCTACGGTTACCGAAGTTACTCCGGGAACCTGCGAAACCTGCTTCTGTACATCTTTTTCAATCACTGACTGCAGGGGACAACCCGCGATAGTTAAATCCACGCTGACTTTTACCGCGCCGTCCTCGCCGATAGAAATTTCGCGTACCATATCCAGGTCGGTAATTGCCCGCCCAAGTTCGGGATCAATTACCCGCGCTAGGGCCTGTCTAATTGCCTCTTCATTTAACTGACTCATGCCCCCTATCCTATATGGAGCGCGCCCAGACCTCACTTTTGTTAACTAAGCTAATGGCGATACCGGCATGGGGTGCAGAATATTTTTAGATTTTCAGTAGGAGGCAAGAGCGGAGAAGATTATTTTTCTTCACCCCGTTTTACCTGTTTAAATGGGTTATTTTGTTCTTCGCTTTCCCGGCGTAACTTCTGGTATTCCTCATCTCTAATTTCATCTAAGAGGTCGCGAAGTTCGCCCCGTACAAAATCCCGGGTCGCTACCTCGGACATAGAAAGGCGTAAAGAGGCAATCTCGCGGGTGAGGTATTCGATTTCGGCATGGTTCTTTTCTGCGCGGCGCCGGTCTTGTTCCGCGGAAACCCGGTCGCGGTCATCCTGACGGTTTTGTGCCAACAAGATCAGGGGAGAAGCATAGGAAGCCTGCAGGGAAAGCATCAAAGTAAGGGCGGTAAATCCCAAGGAAGCACTGTCAAAGCGCCAGGACTCGGGGGCCCAGGAGTTCCAGCCCAGCCACAAAACCACGAAAACTGTCAGGTACACCAAGAATTGGGGAGTTCCTTGGAAGCGAGCGAAAGATTCGGAAACTTGTCCGACGCCCTCGGACTGCAAATTTATACGGGGAAGTCGAAAACGACGTTTTCTTTCGCGGGGAGTGTCAAGCCTATCCGCCATCTTCGATCCTTTCTCTTTCCATCGCTAAATCGGTCTCTTCTTCATCAGCATCGCGCCAATCCTCAGGTAAGAGGTGATCAAGGACGTCATCGACGCTGACTGCCCCCAACAGGTGACGATTTTTGTCAACCACGGGGACAGCGGTCAGGTTGTAGGTAGCAAGCAGTCGGGTAACCGTGCCAATCCCGGCTGATGGATCCACCCCTTTAAGATCGTCATCTAGGATCTGCCCCAGTAAGGTTTGGGGAGGCTCTCGCAAGGCTTTCTGGATATGGACTGCCCCTAAGAAACGACCAGTAGGAGTCTCGGTTGGGGGACGACATACACAGACCATAGCGGCAAGAGCAGGGGGAATATCTTGTCGGCGCACATGGGCTAGCAGTGTCGCCACGTCAGCATCGGGGGGTAAAATTACCGGGGTGGTGGTCATTAAACCGCCCGCAGTTCGTTCCCCGTAAGCCATTAGACGCCGCACGTCCGCGGCCTCTTCTGGTTCCATCTCCGCCAGCAGGATTTGTGCTTGTTTTTCCGGTAGTTCTTTTACCAAGTCAGTGGCGTCATCGGGTTGCATCACATCCAAAACGTCGGCGGCGCGCGCAATATCTAGGGAGGTAAGGATGGCCACCCGGTCTTCTTGGCCCAGCTCTTCCAAGACGTCAGCTAAACGATCATCACCTAATTGGGCAGCAACCTCTAGACGTCGCTTTTCAGGCAAATCTGCTAGCACATCTGCCACGTCCGCTGCTTTGGCATCTTCTAACTGGGTCAGTAAGGTCGTGGCTTCCTGGGGGAGTACTGATTTACGCAGATGCGTTACCTCTGCCGGGTCAATCAACATGGTTTCCCCGCGGCTAAGGGCCAGCGCCGAAGTTACTCGCTGCACATAGAGCTTGGTGATATACCAGTCGCGACGGTCATCCTGTTCCATACACATGTCCTGGATTTTTACGTCGCCTGAACCATCGCGCATCGCCAATACCCGATCCATCAGTTCGCCCATAACCATGGTTTCTGCAACCCGCTGCTGGAACTGACGAATATTAACCAGTCCGGTAGTGATGACTTGCCCCGGCTGAATCGCTACGACCCGGGTAACGGGTACGAACACTCGGCGGTGCCCGGCAACTTCCACCACTAGCCCTACCACCATGGGTAATCCGGTGAAACGCAAAACAATGATCACGTCGGTTACCCGACCGATTTCATCTCCGACGGGATCAAAAACCCGAGTGCCTGCGAGTTTCCCAATGAACACGCGGGAACCTACCGGTTTGATTGAGTGCTTGACGTGCTCCATATCCCTAACTCTACTTGAGAATTGATCTGCGCAAGACTTTGCGGATCCTGCGGCGGTTCTTTTGTCTGAAAGCTTTTTTAGCCTGGCTTTAACCCCCAAAAATAGTTTGCCGACGGAGCAAGCTAGTCGCTGGGTGAGTAATGGTTTTGCAATGAGCTGATCGGGCGTACAGACTTAAGCTATGGGTTTTTCTCGAAATCGGATGGCAAACACAAATGTTCAGGGGCAGGATTTGGCAATCTTTGCTACCAAGGAAGAGGTTGAAGAAGCCATAAATTTCTTGCATTCTCAAGATTTCCCGATACAGCAGCTACTGGTACAAGAGCGCGGCTTGATGCGTTCTAATCAAGTAATCGGCATGGTAACTTGGCAAAAAGCCCTGATCGCAGGGTTTTCTCGTGGACTGATTATGGGAATTTTCTTCGCGCTGCTATTGGTAATTTGGAAACCGACCTGGGCGGTATTTGCTCCCCTAGTGATCGGGGCCTTCGCGATTTTGCGGGCAATCGAGCGGTTGATCGCCTGGGCGATTCGCTCTTCTGCTACTGGATATCCCATCGCTTTTTCTTCTGCTTTGACTGGACAAGAACATGTATTAATGACTTCTGCTGACTATTACACTGCTAGACGCCTACTCTTAGATGATTCCCGTTTCCAGAAGGCAGTAGTGGAACAGGACGCTCCGACCAGAATCGATAATGGGCCTACGAAGTTTGGTTCCCGCCTGGATGAACGTCCTCGTTATGGAGTGCGGCTCAGCCCCCAAGCTCGCAAGCAATTGCATGCCCAGCAGAAGGAGGCATCTGCGCAAACCTATTCGCCCTCTACTTCCCCCTCCGCTTCCTTATCGGCCCAAAGCTCCCTCCAAATGGAAGGGAACCCTGAGGGGCAGGACGAAAATACTGTTGCTAAGCCAGTAGATCCCCAAAACAGTGAGCTAAATGACGCTCATTAGCACTGGTAGCGGCGGCGGGGGTATATTTAAGAAAGTTCCGGCGCGGCGACCCTAATCCCGCCGGTTTTTTCATGCCTGAGTTAACGCTCGGAACGGTGATAAGGAGGCGCGGATGAAAGTTCGCCAGGATTTGCGAAACGTGGCAATCGTGGCCCACGTAGACCACGGGAAAACTACCCTAGTAGACAAAATGCTCTGGGAATCGGGGGCCTTCGGTGATCATGCCAGCGTAGAAAAAACCGGTGAACGGGTAATGGACTCTGGTGACTTGGAACGCGAAAAGGGGATCACCATCCTGGCGAAAAACACCGCCGTCCATTACGCGGGTAAAGCTGCCCAAAACGTAGGGGTCAGCGAGGGGATCACCATAAATGTGATAGACACTCCTGGACACGCTGATTTCGGTGGGGAAGTTGAACGTGCCCTCTCTATGGTTGACGGGGTTGTACTGCTAGTGGATGCCGCCGAAGGTCCGCTACCCCAGACTCGGTTTGTGCTGCGCAAAGCGCTGGCTGCCCGTCTGCCGGTAATCGTGGTGATTAATAAAGTTGATCGCCCAGACTCGCGGATAGAAGAAGTAGAAGCCGAAACTGTTGACCTGCTCTTATCTTTGGCGCAAGACCTGGTAGATGAAGGCGAGGAAGTAGATCTAGATTCCTTGCTAGACGTTCCAGTGCTTTATTGTTCGGCAAAAGCTGGCTGCTGTTCTTGGGAAAAACCGGCACGCGGTGAGCTCCCTGGCAGCGATCTCCACGACCTGTTTGATGCGATTATCAATCGGATCCCCGGACCTCAATATGACCCGGATGCTCCCTTGGCCGCACACGTTACTAACCTAGATTCTTCTCCTTTCCTGGGGCGTCTGGCTTTGCTGCGGATTCACAACGGTACCTTGCGGCAAGGTGAACATGTAGGCTGGGCACGCCATGATGGTTCGATTACTGACGTGAAGCTCACCGAACTGCTGGCCACCTTCGGTTTGGAACGTAAAAGCGTTGAGGAAGCCCACGCCGGCGATATCGTAGCAGTGGCAGGTATCCCCGACATTACTATCGGGGAATCCTTGGTGGATCTAGACGATCCCCACCCCTTGCCGTTGATTAAAGTAGATGACCCCGCTATTTCTATGACTATCGGTACTAACACTTCTCCGCTAGCTGGCAGGGTAAAGGGCCATAAACTCACGGCTCGCCAAGTTAAAGACCGCTTAGATCGGGAACTGATCGGGAATGTTTCCTTGAAAGTACTGCCCACCGATCGTCCGGATGCCTGGGAGGTACAGGGCCGTGGGGAACTTGCACTGGCGATTTTAATTGAACAGATGCGCCGGGAAGGTTTCGAGCTCACCGCCGGTAAACCTCAGGTGGTAACCAAAGAAATCGACGGGAAAACCTGTGAGCCGATGGAGCAAATGACCATCGATGTGCCCGAAGAATACCTGGGTAAAGTCACTGAACTCATGGCAGCGCGCAAAGGAAAATTACAGACCATGTCGAATCACGGCACCGGCTGGGTGCGCTTGATTTTCCGGGTGCCGGCGCGCGGTCTGATTTCTTTCCGCTCCAAGTTCCTAACCGAAACTCGCGGTTCGGGGATCGCTTCTTCTATTGCCGATGGTTATGCCCCTTGGCAAGGTGCGATTACCCGGCGTCAAAGCGGGTCTCTAGTGTCGGATCGTGCCGGAAAATCCACCCCTTACGCCCTCATTCAGTTGCAAGAACGGGGTAGTTTCATTATTCAACCCGGAAGTGAAGTATACGAAGGCCAAGTAGTTGCAGAAAATCCCCGCGGAGAAGATATGGATGTCAATATCACCCGGGAAAAGAAGCAAACCAATATGCGTTCTTCTACTGCCGATGCCTTTGAGGGCTTGGTTCCTCCTCGGGTGCTCACCCTGGAAGAATCGCTAGAGTTTGCTGCCGAGGATGAATGCGTGGAAGTTACTCCCGAAGAGATCCGGATTCGCAAAGTGGTATTAAGTGCGCAAGATCGTTTCAAAATTGCTTCGCGTAAGCGGCGGCAAGAACGCGGGGAATAGGTGATCTTTGAAGCATCTGGATACTTAAATTTTTGGCGGGGGAGGAACTCTCTTCCCGGTGACCATTTTTTCTGCCGGAACTGTAACCGGGCCTTTGCGGGTTAAAATAGTGACGCTATCAGCGCTTACCGCTAAAACTTCCCCCAGGGCGTCATAGAGCCCATCGGCTTCCCGGCGGCGAAGCACCACCCTTTCGCCCACTTTCCAAGACAGCCAAGGCAGCCGCGGCGGCGGTTTCTGATTGCCCACAAACTTCATAGTGAGATACTAGCAATATCAAGACCAAGGAGAATCTATGACTTACGTGATTGCGCAACCTTGCGTAGATGTTAAGGATCGAGCCTGCGTCGATGAATGCCCAGTAGATTGTATTTACGAGGGCAAACGCACGCTCTATATTCACCCAGAAGAATGTGTAGACTGCGGAGCCTGCGAACCGGTCTGCCCCACGGAAGCTATCTTCTATGAAGATGACCTACCTGAAGAATGGTCCGACTACTACCGCGCCAACACCGATTTCTTTGAGCTTAAAGGTTTGGGGTCACCCGGCGGAGCCTCTAGCGTAGGGCCCACCGGCTATGACGATCCCATGATCGAGAAACTACCTGCCCGCGAGGAATAATCTTCGGAGTTTAGAGCGGGTTGCCGGTTTTTGTCTGTGGACGCGTCTGCTTTAGGTAAAGCGGCTGTCATAGGGTGAAAGCATGAAAAATAATGATTTGCCGCGTTCGCTAGGACTACCAGTTTTTCCCTGGGATTTGCTGACCCCCTACCGGGAAACTGCGGCAGCTTACCCGGATGGGGCCATAGATTTATCTATCGGCACCCCGGTTGACGACTGCCCGCAGATCGCACAGTCCGCATTACAATCAGCAGCAAATGCTCCCGGCTACCCGGTAGTTATAGGCAGCCCCCAGCTACGTAGCGCCATTGTTAACTGGGCGCGGGAGCGGGGGATCACCTGCTTACGCGAGGATTCTTGCCTACCAACTGTGGGCTCTAAAGAATTGGTAGCAAACTTGGGATGGCAGCTGGGAATCGGAGCCGGAGACAAAATACTGTTCCCCGAAATTGCCTATCCCACTTACGATATCTGTGCCCGACTCGCGGGAGCTCAGGGCATCCCGGTTATCAACGATATTTCAACTTGGCCTTGCGATGCCTCCCTGGTGTGGATAAATACCCCTGCTAATCCCACCGGCTGGGTAGCCAGTCGGCAATGGCTGCGGGAAGTGGTCTCCTGGGCGCGGGAAGTAGGGGCCGTGGTAGCCAGCGACGAATGCTATAGCGAATTGACCTATGCGGAGGGTGCCGGGCCAGCGCCCTCGCTGTTACAAGAGGATGTGTGCGGGGGGAGCAGTGAAAATCTGCTTCTGGTCTATTCAGTTTCTAAAGAATCGAACTTGGCCGGTTACCGGGCAGCCTTCATAGCCGGAGATCCGAAACTAATTTCCGCGCTGATAGCGGTGCGTAAACATAGCGGGCAAATGATGCCGGCTCCGGTACAGGCAGCACTCACGCGGGTTCTGTTGGATCGTTCTCATGTGGGAGAACAAGTCGCGAGGTATGCGAGGCGGCGGAAGCTTTTGGCGGCAGCAGTGCAAAATGCGGGCCTTAAGATCGCTAAAGAATGCGTGGCAGGGCTTTATCTATGGGTATTTGACCCGGCCGATACAGCAGATGCGGAAGCGCTGCCGGGCACAGGAGCCGACTGGCGTCTGTTAGATCGATTTGCCCACTTAGGGCTGATAGTTGCTCCGGAAAGTTTCTATAACTCCCGGCCGGGGGTACATGTGCGGGTGGCGCTATGTGTTAACGATGATGAAATTGAAAAATCTGCCAAACGTTTAGTGAAATTTGCTTAAAAATGGTAAAATCTTTAAGAAAATGTTCTATTCTTAAGGGTATTAAGTCCTATGTTCTGATCGTGGGATGGCAATAGATCGCCCCTCCTAGGGAAGGTTGTGCAAATGGCGGAGAAGCAAAAGGATACCTCGGAAAGCAAGATGACTGGCCGGTTTCCGGGAGTGCTAAAAGTAGACGATAAAACCATCGAGTTTCCACCCGTGCAAGCAACCTGTGGTGACCAGGGGATTGACGTTTCCAAGCTACGCAATCAAACCGGGCTGGTGGCATTAGACCCCGGTTTTTCTACCACTGCCTCCTGCGCCTCGAAAATTACCTTTATTGATGGCGCCAAAGGGATTTTACGTTACCGGGGATACCCCATTGACCAGCTGGCACATCACTCCAGCTTTCTGGAAGTAGCTTACTTATTGATCAGGGGAGAGCTGCCCACTCCCGCGCAACTAGACGAGTTTGTACGCCGGGTAAAACGTCAGCGCCTCCTACATGAAGACTTTAGAGCATTCTTTACCGCCTTCCCCTCTGATGGTCACCCGATGGCGATTTTGCAGGGAGGCATCGCCGGGATGGCTACCTATTACGAGGAAACTTTCGCGGATGTGCATGACCCGGAACTGCAAGAAATCCAAGCCGTGCAGTTGCTAGCAAAAGTGCCGACCATGATTTCCTATATTGCTAAGCGGGCCGCGGGTTTACCCCTGCTGTACCCCGATAATGAGCGTTCTTATGTAGAGGACTTTATTCGTTTGACCTTTGGTTTACCCTACCAGTCCTACGATATTGACCCCGCGATTATTCGGGCCCTAGAAGTCCTATTTATTTTGCATGCCGATCACGAACAAAATTGTTCCACCTCCACCGTTCGTTTGGTTGGCTCCTCCAACGCCAATATGTACGCCTCGGTTGCCGCCGGGGTGGGAGCGCTGTCTGGACCGCTACACGGGGGCGCCAATGAGGCGGTATTGCGGATGCTAATCAATATTCGTGATAATCATCTTTCTATCCCGGAATTCGTGGAAAAAGTTAAGAACAAGGAAAAGGGCATAAAGCTGATGGGCTTTGGCCATCGCGTTTATAAAAATTATGATCCGCGGGCGGCAATTGTGCGGGAACAGGCGCATAACGTTCTGGATCGGATGGGCAAAAACAATGACCTCTTTGATCTCGCCATGGAACTGGAAGAAGTTGCCCTCTCAGATGATTACTTTATTGAACGCAAACTGTACCCCAACGTGGATTTCTACACTGGTCTGATCTATTCAGCGATGGGTTTCCCCACCAAGATGTTTACTCCATTGTTCGCGCTCGGACGGCTGCCGGGTTGGATTTCTCAATATATTGAAATGCTCCATGATCCCATGACTCGGATTGGACGTCCGCGCCAGGTCTATCAGGGAGAACCCCAGCGTGACTACGTGCCGCTGCGGATGCGGGAAGCAAAATAGGTAGCTTCGATAACCTATAGGCGGCTGAGGTGCTATTCGGTTCCTCACCCGTTTTATTTAGCGGCGATATGCTAGTTTATGGACAGGTTTTTATCTTGAGCAGGAGGAGCCATGACAGAGAACGTCTCGTCCCTACCAGCAGAGGAACTAGAGTTTAACTCTGATCCGCTTTCGCCCCCTCCATCCATGCGTTCCGGTAAAATTCCGCGCCTGTCTAGCCTGGGGATTATTTTATTTTCCTTGCTGGGATTGATAGCTTCTTGGCAGTTGTGGCGCACCGAAATGATTCATCGTGCCCAGCCAAACCGGGGACTGGGCTGTTCGCTCAACAGTGTGGTCGATTGTCGCGGAGCCATGGAATCTCCCGCTGGTCACCTCATTTTCGGGATCCCAAATTCCGTTTTCGGAATGATTGCCTTCGGGGTACTTACCGCGGCAGGAATCTACCTGTTAGCTGGAGGACGTATACCTAAATGGGGGCGGCTACTCTTCGTCCTCGGAACCAGTGTCGGCCTAATAGCGGTGGTATTCTTCCTCGCTACCTCGGTATTTAAGCTACATTCCCTGTGCCCCTACTGTTTCTTGACCTGGATGGCAACTATCTTTCTAGCTTGGCTATCCTATGCGTTGTGGGTACGGGCAGCAGCCACTCCCACCTACCGGCTGAGCGGTGCGCGCCGGGCTCTAGTGGGGTATTGGTGGTTGGGTGCCCTCTTTAGCGTAGCCGTTATTGTAGGGATACTATTTGCAGTTTTTGGTCTGCAGATTTTCCGTCTCTAACCTAAAGTGTAAAGCGATGGACAGGAAAGCTATGGGTGAGCAAGCAGAGGCCGATGCGCGAGCCTCGCGAGTAGTACAAGATTATTTAAAATATCTTTTAGGGGCTACCGAATGGGGAGGAAAAACCCTGTCGGTATCGGGACTAGCGCAAAGAATGGGGGTAGCACCCTCCACGGCCTCGGAAAATGTGCGACGCCTAGACAAATTGGGGTTGATTACTCACGCGCCTTACCGGGGGATAAGCCTTACCGCAAAGGGCGAAAAACTAGCGTTAAAAATGGTGCGCAAGCATCGTATCCTCGAGACCTATCTACATAAGAAATTGGGGTATCCCTGGGATCAAGTCCATGCGGAAGCGGAAGAGTTAGAACACGCTGCCTCCGATAAACTAATTGCGGCAATGGATAGGGCGCTGGGGAATCCGCGGGTAGATCCCCATGGGGATCCCATTCCCACGAGTGATGGACAGTTGCCGCAAGTATCTACGGTACCGCTAGTACAGGCTCCCTTAAATACTCCAGCAACTGTTGCCCGCATTAAAGACAACCAGGCCGAATTGTTGCGTTTCTTAGAATCGGTAGGGATAGTTCCGGGTTGCCAGTTATTGCCCTTAGAGAATATTCCGGAAGCCGGAATTATGCGGTTAAAGGTAGATGGGCAGGAAGTTACCTTGGGTAAACCGGCGATAGCGGCAATTTGGGTGACTTCCTAAGCTGCCACGCATTCTACGATCTTCGCACGCTAGCTAGTTGCCAATAATTTTTAAGGTAGAACCTTTGCCTTTCGCTGCGATAACTTGAATTTGGTCCGCAATTTCACCGCGTAGCGTATCTACGTGACTAATTAAGCCCACGGTTCTCCCGCAGGTAGAGGTATTTTTTAGGGCCTCCATTACCAGTTCTCGTTTACTGGTATCTAAAGTGCCGAATCCCTCGTCAATAAACATAGAAGAAATTTCGATTCCCCCAGCTTCCGCAGTTACAACTTCCGATAGTCCCAGGGCTAAAGACAGGGAACAGTAAAATAGCTCTCCGCCCGAGAGTGCAGAAATTTCACGAACCTTATCGGAAGAGTTATCGGTGACTACCAAGGATAGCGCCTGGTTGCGCCGACGTGAGGATTCGGAATCGGAGCGGGAAAGCTGGTAGCGTCCTCCAGAAATTTTTCCTAAATGGGGATTGGCAGCGCTTAGCACTTCCTCAAAACGATCCAAGAGCACCCAGGTGGCTAAGGGGGCGCGCAC